>CAINEA010000346.1 GCA_903847525.1 uncultured Acetobacteraceae bacterium
CCAGTGACGGAAACCGCGTCGATCGTCTCCGCACGAAGCTCGTCGGCAACCTGGCGAAGCTGCTCGGCAGAGAAATTGCGCAGGTCAGACGGGAAGCGAACCTGGTCCAGCAAAGGGGTCTGCGGGGGCATCGATCAGTCCGCCTTCAACTGCGTCGCTCTACCGCGAAGGATGCGAGCGCGCGCAACCCATCGGCGCGTTCGTCGAACCCTTCGAGATGTGCGACCGCCTGCTGGCTGAGCATCAGGGCATGGGTACGGGCAGATTCAATGCCCAGGATGGCGACCATCGTTGCTTTCCCGGCCGCCGCGTCCTTGCCGGTCGCCTTGCCGGTTTCCTCCGCGGTGCCTTCCGCGTCCAGCAGATCGTCAGCGATCTGGAACGCGGTGCCGAGATCGGCGCCATAGGCCGCCAGCGCGCGTCGCTGGGAAGGGGAGGCTCGGCCGAGGATGGCGCCGGCTTCGGCGCTGAACTGGATCAGCCTTCCGGTCTTTAGCGCCTGTAGCCGGGTAACTTCCACGGCGGTTAGTACACGGCCTTCCGCTTCGATGTCGATCATTTGTCCGCCCGCCATGCCGCGCGAGCCCGCGGCATGGCCAAGCGCCAGAACGAGATCGCATCGCGCGGCGGCATCCGAATGGGTTTCGGGTTCGGCCAGCACCTCGAACGCCCGGGCCTGCAACGCATCGCCGGCCAGAATCGCGGTCGCTTCGTCGAAGGCCTTGTGGGTGGACGGCTTGCCGCGGCGCATGTCGTCATCGTCCATGGCCGGCAGGTCATCATGGATCAGGGAATAGGCGTGCAGCATCTCGATCGACGCCGCCACTCGCGCAGCGCTCGTCTCGGCGACCGCAAATAGCGATGCTGCCTCCATCACCACGAAGGCGCGCATCCGCTTGCCTCCGCCGAGCGCCGCGTAGCGCATCGCCTCCACCAGCCGCGCTTCCAGCCCTGGAACCTGCGGAAGCAGGCTATCCAGGCACTCTTCCATGACCCGAGCTACCCGGGACATTGCGCTGGCCAGGTCGAATACATCGGCACTTTGCGTCATTTATCCACTACCAACTGATAACGGCCCCAAAATCTTACCGCTTGTCCGAACGACCGATCCACTCGGCCTTGGCTTCTTACGGTCATAAGCGGATTTTGCTCCGCGAAAGAGGGGCTCTCTACCAGAGAACCGCCGCTCTGCCATAACTGTGGCGAAATTACTACACTCTGATGTATTCCCATGACAGGGTGATGCGCCCTGCGTGACCGGATGCGTCGCAAGATCCGCACTTCATTGAGCCAATCCAACGCTCAATGACCTGCAGGCGGCACGAAGATGGCAGATGGCAGGCAGTTCAGCATTGTCGGCGTTGGGCCGCCATGCCATATCCGACAGTTGAGGCTGGGTTTCCGGTAGCCGTGTTCGGGCAGCCGCCCAGTCGGAGTCGGATGGGCCCGCACTGGCCCCGGTTATTGGAGTTGCTGCATGATTCGCGTCGTATTGGCCCAGCCACGGGGTTTCTGCGCCGGTGTCGAACGGGCGATCGAGATCGTGGAGCGGGCGCTCAAGAAATACGGCCCGCCGATCTATGTCCGCCACGAAATCGTCCATAACCGCCACGTGGTCGAGGATTTGCGCACCCGCGGTGCTGTGTTCGTCGATGAGCTGGACGCGGTGCCCCCCGGTGCCATGACGGTTTTCAGCGCCCATGGTGTGGCCAAGCGAGTCGAGGAACTGGCCGCCGAGCGCGGCCTGCCGGTGATCGACGCGACCTGCCCGTTGGTCGCCAAGGTGCATAACGAAGGGCGCCGCTATGCCTCCCAGGGCCGGGAAATCGTCCTGGTCGGCCATGCCGGCCACGCTGAGGTCGAGGGCACGATCGGACAGGTGCCCGGCAAGGTGCATCTGGTGCAGACCGTCGACGACGTGGCGCTGTTGGACGTCGCCGACCCCGAGAAGCTGTCCTACATCACCCAGACCACGCTGTCGGTAGACGACACGAGGTTGATCATCGCCGCCCTGCAGACCCGGTTTCCCAGCATCGTCGGCCCCGATGTGCGCGATATCTGCTATGCCACGCAGAACCGCCAGTTCGCGGTGCGTGAGCTCGCTGCCGTCGTGGACATGATCCTGGTCGTCGGCAGCCGCAACAGCTCCAACTCCAACCGCCTGCGCGAGATTGGCGAGGAACTGGGCAAGCCGTCCTACCTGATCGACGACGCCGAGGCGCTCGACCCCGCATGGTTTGCTGCCGTCAATCCGGACGGGATCATGTCGGTGGGCGTCACCGCCGGTGCCTCCGCGCCTGAGATGCTGGTCCAGGGCGTGATCGAAGGCCTGCGCCAGTTCGGTGAGGTCGATGTCTCCACTTTGGCTGGCGTCGCGGAGGATGTGCGCTTCCGCTTCCCCGCGCAGCTCGCCGACGCCTGAAGGAAACAAGCATGGCCGTTCCATTGAACCAGGTGCTGCGTGTCGGTGCCTACGTGGTCAAGCAGCATTTGATCGGACGCAAGCGCTACCCGCTGGTGCTGATGCTGGAGCCGTTATTCCGCTGCAATCTCGCTTGTGCGGGTTGCGGCAAGATCGACTATCCCGCCGAGATCCTGAACCAGCGGCTGTCCGTGGCCGAATGCCTGGAGGCGGTGGACGAATGCGGTGCGCCTGTGGTGGTGATCGCCGGTGGCGAGCCGCTATTGCACAAGGAAATCCACGAAGTCGTGGAGGCCTGCGTGGCGCGGAAGAAATTCGTCATCGTCTGCACCAACGCTCTGCTGCTCGAAAAGAAGATGGACCTGTTCAAGCCCGGCCCGTATTTCACTTGGTCGGTGCACCTCGATGGCGGGAAGGAAGAGCACGATCGCTCGGTCTGCCAGGATGGCGTCTACGACCGCGCCGTGGTGGCGATCCACGAAGCCAAGCGGCGCGGCTTCCGCACCATCATCAACGCCACGCTGTTCGACAACGCGGAGCCCGAGAAAGTTGCGGCGTTCTTCGATGAGATGACGGCGATGGACGTGGAGATCAGCGTATCGCCTGGCTACGCCTATGAGCGTGCGCCGGACCAGCAGCACTTCCTCAATCGCCAGCGGACCAAGGAGCTGTTTCGCGGTATCTTCGCCCGTCAGAAGACAGGTGGCGGCAAGAAGAAGTGGCAGTTCAACCAGTCCTCGATGTTCCTCGACTTTCTGGCCGGAAACCAGCAATTCCACTGCACCCCCTGGGGCAACCCGACACGCACCTATTTCGGCTGGCAGCGGCCCTGCTACCTGCTGGGCGAGGGCTATGCGAAGACGTTCACCGAGTTGATGGAAACCACCGACTGGGACAAATACGGCACCGGCAACTACGAGAAATGCGCCGATTGCATGGTCCATAGCGGTTACGAAGCCACCGCCGTTACCGAGTCTGTCCGCAAGCCGTGGAAGGCGCTGGCCCAGGCCGTGCGCGGCATTCGCACCGAGGGGCCGATGGCGCCGGAGATTTCGCTCGAACATCAGCGCCCGGCCGAATACATGTTCTCCCGTCATGTCGAGCAGGCGATGACGCGCATCAAGCACGAAAAGAAGACCGGCGCGGCGGAAGTCGCCGAAGCCGCAGAATAGAGGGATGACGCGATGCCGGCCTATCTGATCGCCAATATCGAAATAACCGACGCTGCGGGCTTCGAGGACTATCGGGCACGCGTTCCTGCCGTGGTCGCGCAATACGGCGGCCGTTACGTGATCCGCGGCAACCCGCCCACCCAGAAGGAAGGCAAGCCTTTCTTCACCCGGCTGACGGTGCTGGAATTCGCCTCGATGGAGGCGCTGGAGCGCTTCTACAACAGCCCGGAATACGCCCCCCTGCTGGCCATCCGCAAAGCCTGCACCAAGACGGACCTGGTGTTCATGCCCGGCATGGACTGAGAACCGGCCAGATCGCGAATCCCGGGCCTTAGCGCGACCGTAGCAACACGTCCGCTTCCGCCGTCGCGCTGACGGTCACGTCGTCGGCTTCGGCACTGGGCGGCGGCGATGCCGCACCGCCGACCATGGCGGTGGACATCATTCTTCCACGTATCGGCGTGGGACGATCGCTGTCCAGGCGAATTTCCTTGAAGCCCTCGAACGCCAGGCCGATCAGCGCTGCGGCCTCATCCGCCCGGCCGCGCAGGCCGGCCAGAGCCAGCCGGGTCGCTTCGGCGCGGGTCTTGCGGGCCGCTTCCGGCGACAGGCCCCAGGATAAATTGCCCACGGCTAGGCCGGATTTCTGCAATTCGCCCACCAACTGCAGCAAAGCCGCGCCATTGTGGCTTTTCAGCTCCATCGACTGGCTGGCCTGCCAGCGCTCGGTCTTGTCGGGATTGTTCCGATCATTCGGATTGGGGCCGACGCGGTAGACGCCGTAGCCTCCGGTAGACACCGAAACATCACTGACCGCCTTCACGCGTGCCAACCCATCCGCGATGGCCTTGTTCACCCTGGCCTGCGCATCGGCGGCGGTACCGGCGACAATATCCGCTCGGAGTGTGGCGGTCAGCTCATCGGGCCGAGCTGTCACGGTCGCGGTTTCCGCAAGTTTCAGCACGGTCTGGATAACCGGCGGTGCCTGTTGGGCAACGGCGGGGGAGACCAGCAACAAACTCGCCAAGGCCGGCGCGGTGAAACGACGCATGCTCTTCTCCTGCCGCGTGTGGGTCATGAGCCTGCCCTGCGTGGCGCGCGCGGGCAAGCCGGTTGACGCAGCGCGCCGTGTCCTTAACGCTCTTGTCATCGTCGGCCCCCGCATTCCCGGCGGGACTCGCCGGCCTGCTTGCTGGGATCGCCGATGGAACTCTGGATACCGATCACGGTCACCGCCGCCCTGGCGCAGACCTGGCGTACAGCCATGCAGCAAAAGCTGCGCGGGCTGCTGTCGGTCAACGGCGCGGGCTTCGTGCGTTTTGTCTACGGTGTGCCGACGGGCATGGTGCTACTGCTCGCCGGTCTCTATGTCACCGGGCTGCCGGTGCCGTATCCCACGCCGCACTTTCTGCTGTGGTGCGCGCTTGGCGGGCTGTGTCAGATCGTAGCGACCAATCTGCTGATCATGGCATTCGGCTTTCGCGGCTTCGCCGTCGGCACTGCCTACGCCAAGACGGAGGCAGCGCAGAGCGCCATCATCGCCTTGATCGTTCTGGGTGAGGCGCTGCACCTGATTTCCTGGCTTGGCATCATGCTCGGCCTAGCCGGTGTGATGACCCTGTCGCTGGCGGGCCGCGGCCTGAAGGCCGGCGAATTCCTGGCCGCCACCGTGCAGCCGGCCGCAATCTGCGGCCTTAGTGCCGGGTTCATTTTCGCCTTCACGACCATCTTCATCAAGCTGGCAAACCAGTCCCTGGAAGGCCCGAGCCTGGTGTTGCGCGCCCTGTTCGGGCTGGTTGTGACCAATACGATGCAGACAGTTATGGCCGGAGGCTATTTGCTGCTGCGTGAGCCGCAGGAGTTCAAGAAGGCCATGACCAGTTGGCGCACCTCGATGTGGGTCGGCACGTTGTCGGCCTGTGGATCGGCCTGCTGGTTCACTGCCTTCGCCCTCGCACCGGTCGCGCTCGTGCGCTCGGTCGGGCAGGTGGAGATGGTCTTTACCCTGCTCTTCAGCCGGTTCTACCTGAAGGAACCGATGAAGCTGACCGACATACTTGGCCTGGTGCTGATCGTCGGCGGCGTGGTGCTGATCGTGCTAGGCCGCTGAGCCAGGGGTGCGGATCTAAACCGGCATGTCGCCGCGGATGGTGATCCGGTGCATCAGCCTTGTGCCGGCGGGGTAGTCGTTGATGGCAAAATGCTGGGTGCAGCGATTGTCCCAGAACGCCAGCGCCCCCTCCGACCAGCGGAACCGGCAGGTGAATTCCGGACGGATGGAGTGGCGGGACAGGAAGTCGATCAGCGGCTGGCTTTCGTCCTCGGTCATTCCATCGAAATGGTTCACGTGGCTGCCAATATATAGCGCCTTCCGCCCGGTGCCGGGATGGGTGCGGACCAGCGGATGGACCGAGTTCGTTTGCAGGTCGCCAGGATCGATCACCTTCACCGTGGTCAGCCGGTCGGCGTAGAATTCCTTGCGCGACTTGCCGCCGTATTTCTTCGTGCCCTCGCCCTTTGCGACGCTCTTCAGCGGGTCGATCATTCTGCGCATAGCGTCCGACAGGGTCTCGTAGGCCAGATACTGGTTGGTCCACATCGTATCGCCGCCGTATTCCGGCACCTTCAGCGCATACAGCATCGTGCCCATCGCCGGCCGTGGCGCGAACATCTGGTCGGTATGCCAAGTGCCGCCGAAATTCCGTTTGTCGGCCTCGGCCTTCTTGATCTCCAGGATTTCCGGATAGTCGGGAATACCGGCCACGAACGGGTGCAAATGGATGTCCCCCCAGCGCCGCGCGAAGGCCAGTTGCTGGCCCGGTGTAATCGTCTGCCGGCGAAAGAAGATCACCAGATTCTCATGCAGCGCGGAGCGGATTTCCCCGAGAACCTCATCGGAGATATCGCGGGACAAATCCACGCCGGTGATCTCCGCGCCCAGCGCGCCTGCGATCCTGTGGGTTTCGATATGGCGGTAGCGTGCGTTCGGTAACCCGTCCATGGAACTGTCTCCCCTCGCGTTCGCGGCCGCGAGCCTGGAGGCGGCTGCGTTTAGGATCAGAATGGCGCAGAACCGATCGGCTGCAAAGCGCCGCTACAGCCCCGCGTCCTCTGCCGCCCGGCGGGAGATCACGGCGAAGTCCAACTCCGCTTCGCCTCGGGCCTCGGTCGCCAGGAACCGGTCCCGCAGGATGGACGCGAAGGGCAGGGGCACCGCCAAGCTTTCTGCTGCCTGCAAGATCAGCCGCGTGTCCTTCGCCGCCAGATGCACGTTCGCCCCTGGCGGATCGAACGCCTTGTCCACGATCAGCCTGCCGTAGTTCTTGTGCACCGGCGCGCTGAAGAAGCTTTCCGTTAGGATCTCGAACACCGCTTCCGGCGCCACTCCGCCCTTCTCGGCCAGCGCGAATACCTCGCTGAGCTGTTCGATCGTGGAGAAAATCATGAAATTGGCGCAGAGCTTGATCAGATTGGCCTGGCTCGGCCGCTCGCCCACCACGAATAACCTCTGCCCCAACGCGTCGAACACCGGCCGCATCGCCTCGATCCGGTCAGCCGCCCCACCGGCCATCAAAAACAGCTTGCCCGCCTCTGCTGCGGGCGGCCTTCCCAGCACCGGCACCGACAGAAATGCCTGCCCTGCCGCTGTGTGGATCTCCGTCAGCCGGTCGGCAAGCGCCACCGACATCGTGCTCATCGCCACATGAACACAGCCGGTCCGCATGCCCGCGACAATGCCGGATGGACCGGTCACCATCGCCTCGACCGCCGCATCGTTGGCAACCATGGTGATCACGGCGTCGCCGTTTGCCGCTGCGGCAGGGCTGGCTGCGGCGGTCGCACCGTCGCGCACCAGCGCCGCTATCTTGTCCGCGCTGCGATTGAACACGCTGACCCGATGGCCCGCACGCATCAGGCTGCGCGCCATGGCGCCTCCCATCGGTCCGAGCCCGATCATCCCGATATCCATATTGTTTCCTTCACCCTTCGTGCTGGCGGTTCATGCGACCCAACAGGCCAGACTCATCCTGGCATGATCGGGGTCGGTCCGCACGGGTACGCGCTTTCCATTTGCCGCCGCACGCCCATATCGCGCAAAGATTGACACACCTGCTGTCTCGCCGAATGATGGCCTTATGATCTTACGAAACCAGTCGGCCCGCGCTGCATTGTTCACCGGACTGGTTGGCTTGTTGCTGTTGTCCGCTCCGGTCGCGGCTTCGGCGGAAAACCTGCCCAAGATCCTGCCGGAAGGCGTCCCTGCGCTCGATGACGAGAGCCTGGAACGACTCCATGCCGCTACGGCGCGCCTGTATGACGGACGTTCGATCGGAAATGTGGAGCGCTGGCGCAATCCGGATACCGGCGATGCCGGTTCGGTAAAGCTCCTGGGCAAATCGACCCTGAAGGGCATGCCCTGCCGGCGCATGGCCTACATGATTCAGCCGAAACATGCCTCCACATCACCGGAGCACATGCAGAATTACGTGATGACCTGGTGCAAGACCGCGTCGGGCGACTGGAAGATCGCTGAAAATGCCCGCCCCCAATAGCCCGCGCGGGTCCAGGCCGCTCCGTCTCGCCTCGCTTTGCGTCGCTCTGCTGGCCCTTGTAGCCGCCTGCGGACCGCAGAATCCCCCCAATGCCGGCCAACCGACCCCGCAAGCGGGATCGATGGCGCGGATGCTGGCCGATGTGGACTGTCTCCACGCCTATGGCCGCGGCGACGCCACCCAGCCCGAGGCCGAAGCCGCATCGAGCGAACTGGCCTCGTGGTCCTCGCGCATGGCTGAGCTCTTCCCTCCCGAGGAGGCCGCGCGTCTGTATGTCGACATGACACCGGACATGGCCCGCGAAGCCCCGGCCGCGATGATGGCTACCATCGGTCCGCTGTCGGCTGCCGTGCGAAGCGGCAATCGGGCCAAAGTCGCCGCCGCCGTGGACCAGACCGAACAGCAGGGCTGTGGCGCCTGCCATCGTCAGTCGTATCGATAGCACCAGGGCTTCATACAAGGGCTTCGCCGACACATAGAGGAAGGGCGCTCCGGCGGGTGCTGGTCACCCCGTAGGCATTACCGTTGTGCCTGAGGGAACCAGACGGGAATGGTGGCGGCCTTGTCGTCCTTCAACGTCTGGATCTTGGTTTGCCGGTTCTGGTGGTAGGCGCTGCGGAACGTGGCATAGGGATCGAGAGCCCCTTTCTTGATCTGATCCACCGTATCCAGGAGCTGGGCGCGCTGGTCGATGACATATATGCCAGCGTCGATCCAGGTGGCGGTCACGACCGCCCATCCCTGCCCCACCCAGAGCAGAGGGTCGGCGGTGACATTCACCGCGAACCCTCCGGCATCCCGCGCGTTGCTGGGGCCGAGGCCGGGGACAAATACGAACGGTCCCTCCGGCACGCCCCAAATCGCAAGGGTGTCACCGAAATTGGTCTCGTGCCCGGGGTAGCCCCATTCCTTCGCGACATCGAAGATGCCCAGCACGCCGACTGTCGAGTTGATCAACAGCCGCATCGCCGTGTCACCGGCGCGGCGAGGACTTCCCTGCGCCATGTCGTTTCCGAGACGAACCGGCGAGCCGAGATTGAGCAGCAGATTATGGATGCCGGTGCGTGCCGGTGTCGGCACCACATCCCGGTAGCCCCGGGCAACTGGTTCCAGCACGGTGGTATCCACCGCGTCGTGCACTTCGTACAGCGCGCGATTGGTCGGTTCGGCCGGGTCGTTGTTCTCGTTGAATTCGGTTACGGCCTCGGGTTCGCTGGCCGGCGGCGTCGTCGCGCAGCCAGCCAGCAGCGCCAGCCAAACCAGCGCAACTCCGGCACCGGTCCCACGTGCGGCGGCCGGCGGCAAGATCCTTGCCGTGGGTTCAGCGACCAACGCGGAGACTCCTGATACTCGTTGCATGCACCAAGCGGGCCTTGCCTACCCCATGACCTGGGTCGCGTCCGGCGTGATCTCGTACATCACCCGTACATCGCCCGGCTGGCCGTAGGGGTACTTGTTCTTGCCGAGATACTTCATCGCGAGGCTATCGATATGCGCGTCCGCGCCGTCCTCGCTCACGCGGCTGACATGGCCGCGGATCTGGATGTAGCGGTAGGCGTTATCGGGATCGAGGATCGACATCGCCACCTTGGCCCCATCGCGCAGGGTTCGCGCTTTCACCCGGCCCTTTGCCGTGTTCACCCGTACGACGCCGTTCGTGTAGTCGAACCAAACCGGTGTCACTTGCGGCGAACCATCCGACAGGATCGTCGCCAGGTGCGCGAACGCCTTCTTCTGGGTGACCAGATCGAGGTACTTCTCCGGAATTGTCACCATGCGCCTGCTCCTGAAACACTGGCGAGATATTAGGCCCGGAGGCCCTCCCTGTCACGCCAGGTAGTTGCAGTTCGCCCAGTTGCCGTTTGCCTGTCCCACCTCGCTCCTGCCATGCTCCTTGTTATCGTCCAGGAGCCATAACCGATGCCCAAATCCAAAGGCATGATCTGCGCGCCCCAACCCGAAGCGGCGGAGGCCGGCGTCGAAATCCTCCGCGCCGGCGGTAACGCGGTCGATGCCGCGATCGCCTGCGCCCTGGTGCAAACCGTCGTCGACCCATTGATGTGTGGCATCGCCGGCTTCGGTTCCATGGGCATCTATCTTCCAGGCCGCGCCGAGCATCTCTATGTGGATTTCCACTCGCCCGCCCCGCGTGCCGCGCGGCCGGACATGTGGGAAAACATCATCCAGTCCGAAGCGCGGGACGGCTACGGCTTTATCCTGGACGGCAATGTCAACGATGTCGGCTACCAATCGATCTGCGTCCCCGCCAGCCTGGCCGCCTATCACGAGGCGCACCGGAACTTCGGCACCCTGCCGTGGTCCGAAATCGTCCAGCCTGCCATTGCCTGGGCCGAGTCCGGCTGGACCGTGCGCCCCCACGTGCATTTCTTCTGGTCCGATCCTGGCATGATGGGCCGTGTTCCCACGCCGGACCGCATCGCCCACACGCCTGCTTCCCGCGCACTCTATTGCCGGCCGGATGGCTCTCCCAAGCGCGTCGGGGACACCGTCCGCAATCCCGACTACGCGGAGGTCCTGCGCCGCATCGCCGCCGGCGGTGCGGATGTCTTCTACCGCGGCGAGATCGCCGAGCAGATCGAGGCGGACATGCGCGCCAATGGCGGCCTGATCTCGCGCCAGGATTTGCGCGACTACCGCCCGCGCCGCACTGCGCCGCTATGGGGGGAGTATCGCGGTTACCGCATCGCCACCAACCAGCCGCCCGGCGGCGGGATCATGCTGGTCGAGATGCTCAACATGCTCGAACAATTCGACCTCGCCGCCCTCGGGCATAACTCCACCGCCTATATCCGGCTGGTCGCCGAGGTCATGAAGCGGGCCACGATCGACAAGGATCGCTTCGTCGGCGATCCGGACTTCTTCGACGTTCCGGTGGAACAGCTGACCGGCAGGCCCTATGCGGCCCAGTTGGCCGCCGAAATCCAGGGCGGCGTGCGTGCCGAGGTGGAACGGTTCAACGCGGGCTTCACCCAGAAGGACACGACGCAGATATCGGTGATCGACGCGGCGGGCAATTGCGTCAGCATGACCCATTCGCTCGGCATGCCTTCCGGCGTGATCACGCCCGGCCTCGGCTTTATGTACAATGGCTGCATGGCCGTGTTCGACCCTCGCCCCGGCCGGGCTGGATCGATCGCGCCAGGCAAGGCCCGCTTCTCCTCGGTATGCCCATCCATCGTCTTCTGCGACGGTAGGCCCTGCCTGGTGATCGGCGCACCCGGCGCCACCCAGATCGCCATGGGGGTGCTGCAGGCCACGCTCAATGTGCTGGATTTCGGCATGTCTATGACCGAGGCGGTCGTTGCGCCCCGCTTTTCCGCGACCTCCAATGCCATCGACATCTCCAACCGCATTCCACGTAGTGTCTCCCGCGCCCTGGAGAGCGACGGGTATGAGGTCGTGCGCAGCCCCTATACATTCGGCTTCGCGGCGGTGCATGGCATCCGCATCGGTGATTTCGGCCTCGACGGTGCCGCCGATCCTGGCCATGACGGCGTTGCCCTGGCGGTCTGAACGATGTCCGACCGTATCTTCGCTTGACGTGCGTCGGCCGGCGCGCCAAGCCAGAGACTTGTTTTGGTGCACTGCGGCATAAGGACCCTTTGATGAGCGAGACCCGACCCGCCTCCGCTAACTCGGTCATATCCCGCGTCGCCTTGCCGATGCAGGACGAAGACGTCGCCGCGCTTCGCCGTGCCGTTGTCGCCAAACTCACCTATTCCGTTGGCAAGGACCCGCTGGTGGCTACCGAGCGGGACTGGTTCGTCGCCACCGCCCTGGCCATACGCGATCGGATCGTCGATCGCTGGATGCAGTCCACCCGCGCCACCTACGCCGACCAGCGCAAGCGCGTTTATTACCTCTCGCTCGAATTTCTCATCGGCCGCCTGCTGATCGACAGCCTGAACAACCTCAACCTCCTCGAGCCCATGCGCGCCGCGCTGAAGGAGCTCGGCGTCAGCCTGGATGCGCTGCGCGAGATCGAGCCCGATGCCGCCCTGGGCAATGGCGGCCTCGGCCGGCTTGCCGCCTGCTTCATGGAGAGCCTGGCCACGCTGTCCGTCGCGACCTACGGCTACGGCATTCGCTACCAGCACGGCCTGTTCCGCCAGGTGATCAAGGATGGCTGGCAGCGCGAATATCCGGAAAACTGGCTATCGTTCGGGAACCCTTGGGAGTTCGAGCGTCCGGAGGTGAGCCACATGATCGGCTTCGGTGGCACCGTCGATCCGGTTGGCGACACCACGGACCCCGAGAATATGCGCCATGTCTGGCATCCCGCGGAAACGGTGGAGGCGGTCGCTTACGACACGCCCGTCGTCGGTTGGCGCGGCAAGCACGTCAACACACTGCGCCTGTGGTCCGCCCGCGCGCCGGACCCGCTGCGCCTGGATGCGTTCAACCAGGGTGACCATGTCGGCGCCGTTTCCGCCCGCGCCCGCGCCAACGCCATCTCCCAGGTGCTCTACCCCAGCGAGGACACGCCCGCCGGCCAGGAACTGCGGCTGCGGCAGGAGTTCTTTTTCTCCTCCGCCTCCCTGCACGACCTCACCTATCGTCATATTCACCAGCACGGCGATATCCGCACCCTGGCGGAACATGCGTCCGTCCAGCTGAACGACACCCATCCCGCGATTGCTGTCGTCGAGCTCATGCGCCTGATGGTGGATGTGCACGAAGTGCCGTGGGCCGAGGCCTGGGCCATCACCCAGGCCGTGTTCTCTTACACCAACCATACGCTGTTGCCAGAGGCATTGGAGACCTGGCCGGTCCATCTGATGGAGCGGCTGCTGCCCCGTCATATGCAGATCATCTATATGATCAATGCCCGCCACCTCGATCAGCTGCACGCATCCGGCAAGGTTGATCCCGGACTGATGTCAGCCGTGTCGCTGATCGACGAACAGCATGGCAGGCGCGTGCGAATGGGCACGCTGGCCTTCCTCGGCGCCCACAAGGTGAACGGCGTCTCCGCCCTGCACACCGGCCTGATGCGCCAGACAGTGTTCCACGACCTGCATACGCTCTATCCGGATCGCATCGTCAACAAGACCAACGGCATCACCTTCCGCCGGTGGCTGTTCGAAGCTAATCCCGGTCTGACGGATCTGCTGGTCGATGTCGTCGGTGAACGCGTGATGGACGATCCCGAGACCATGCAGGCCCTCGCTGCCAGTGCGGACGATGCCGCCTTGCATGATCGTCTGGCCGCGATCCGCCGCACCAACAAGATCGCCCTGTCCAACCGCATCGGCGAAACCCTGAGTATCCGCCTCGATCCGGATGCGCTGTTCGACGTGCACATCAAGCGCATTCACGAGTACAAGCGCCAATTGCTGAACATCCTGGAAACCGTCGCACTGTATGATACGATGCGTGCTCACCCGACCCGCGAATGGACCCCCAGGGTCAAGATTTTCGCGGGCAAGGCGGCCGCCAGTTATCATCGCGCCAAGCTGATCATCAAGCTGATCCACGACGTCGCGGCCCGGGTCAACAACGATCCGACCATCCGCGGCATGCTGAAAATCGTGTTTATTCCCAACTACAATGTCAGCCGCGCCGAACTCATTATCCCCGCCTCCGATCTATCCGAGCAGATCTCGACCGCCGGGATGGAAGCTTCCGGCACCGGCAACATGAAGCTGGCCCTGAATGGCGCCCTGACCATCGGTACGCTAGACGGCGCCAACATCGAAATCGGCGAGCGTGTCGGATGGGACAACATCTTCATCTTCGGCCTCACCGCCGAGGAAGTGGAAGCGCGCCGCCGCATAGGCATCGATGCCCAGGAAACCATCGCCGCCTCGCCGGATCTGAACCGTGCGATCGATGCCATCGCCTCCGGCATGTTCTCCCCTACCGACCCGGACCGGTACCGTGATCTGGTGGATGTGCTGACCCACCACGATCACTTCATGGTGAGTGCGGATTTCGACAGCTATGCGGCCAAGCAGCGCGACGTCTCGGTCCAGTGGCGTGATCATCACGCCTGGTGGCGCGCCAGCGCTTTGAATACCGCCAACGTCGCCTGGTTTTCCTCGGATCGCACGATCCGGGAATATTGTGACGATATCTGGAACGTCAAACGTCCGGCCGTTAAATGACCGGAAGGCGGCCCGCATGACATCCGGTGGCTGGCAGGCCGATGCTTCGCAAATCGCTGCGATCGTCGATGCCCGCCATGCCGATCCGTTTGCCGTTCTGGGCCCGCACGAGACCGAGTTTGGCACTGTCCTCCGTGCCTTCGTTCCTGGCGCGACATCGCTGCGTGCGGTTACTCTATCCGGCAACCCGATCGCGGAACTGGAACTCTGCCACCCGGCTGGCTTCTTTGAGCTCCTCCTGGATACGTGTCCCACCGCCTATCGCCTGTCCGCGAGCAACGCCACTGCCACCTGGGAGCTGGACGATCCGTACCGTTTCTCCCCAGTGCTCGGCGCCGTGGATGAATACCTGCTGATCGAGGGCACGCACCGTAGCCTGTATGACCGGCTCGGTGCGCATTTGCTGCGACACGAGGGCGTGGACGGGGTCCACTTTGCCGTATGGGCGCCGAACGCGGCGCGGGTTTCTATTGTCGGCGATTTCAACGCCTGGGATGGACGCCGTCACCAGATGCGCAAACGCCTCGACAGCGGTCTGTGGGAGATTTTCGCGCCTGGCATAGGCGAAGGCTCGGTCTATAAGTACGAAATCGTCAGCGCCGCCGGACTCCTGCAGCCGTTGAAGGCCGATCCCGTCGGCTTTGCTGCCGAACGCCGCCCCTCTACCGCGTCGGTGGTCGCCCGCACGGATGGTTTCGTGTGGTCCGATGCCGGCTATCTCGGGCAGGTGCCGGTCGATCCGCGCCGCGCGCCAATGTCTGCCTACGAGGTCCATCTCGGTTCCTGGCGCCGCGCGGCCGATGGCGGTTTCCTGTCCTATGACGACATCGCCGACACGCTGATCCCCTATGTCGCCGGTCTTGGTTTCACCCATATCGAACTGATGCCGGTGAGCGAGCATCCGCTCGACGATAGCTGGGGCTATCAGCCGATCGGCCTGTTCGCCCCCACGGCCCGGTTCGGCGATCCCGCCGGCTTCGCGCGCTTCGTGGACCGGGCCCATGCCGCTGGCCTAGGCATTATTCTCGACTGGGTGCCGGCCCATTTTCCCACGGATGTTCATGGGCTGGCGCATTTCGACGGTGGCCCGCTTTACGAACACGCCGACCCCAAGCGCGGCTTTCACCCGGACTGGAACACCGCGATCTACGATTTCGGCCGCCGGGAGGTTGCCAATTTCCTGGCCGCAAATGCGTTGTACTGGCTGGACCGCTTTCACATCGACGCCCTGCGTGTCGATGCCGTCGCCTCCATGCTATATCTCGATTACTCCCGCAAAGCCGGCGAATGGACCCCGAACGCCGAGGGCGGCAACGAGAATCATGACGCCGTCCGCTTCATCCAGTATTTCAACCAGCTCGCCTATTCCGCCCGCCCCGGCGTAACCACGATCGCCGAGGAATCCACCGCCTGGCCGGGTGTCTGTACCCCCGTGCATGACGGTGGCCTGGGGTTCGGTTTCAAATGGAACATGGGCTGGATGAACGACACGCTGGGCTATCTGGCGCTCGACCCCGTGCATCGGCGTTGGCATCACAACAAGCTCACCTTTGGTCTGCTCTACGCGTTTTCCGAGAACTATGTTCTACCGCTGTCACATGACGAGGTCGTGCATGGCAAAGGTTCGCTGCTGAACCGCATTCCCGGGGATTTCTGGCAGCGCTGCGCGACGTTGCGTGCCTACTACGCCTTCATGTGGGCCCATCCCGGCAAGAAGCTGTTGTTCATGGGGCAGGAATTCGCCCAGGACCGGGAATGGAACTTCACCGCCGACCTCGATTGGCATCTGCTGGAGAACGCCTTTCATCGCGGTGTGCAAACCTGCGTGCGAGACCTGAATAGCCTGTATCGTTCGCATCCGGCGCTGCATGCGCGCGACTGCGAGGCGGAGGGTTTTCACTGGATCGTAGCGGACGATGCGGAGCAATCGGTCTATGCGTGGCTCCGTCTAGCCGGTTCGGGCGAACCGCCGATCGCGATCGTCTGCAACTTCACCCCGGTGCCCCGCCATGGCTATCGTATCGGCCTGCCACGGCCGGGTATCTGGCGGGAGATACTGAACACGGACGCCGAACCCTATGGTGGCTCCGGCCTGGGTAATCTGGGTGCTGTCATGGCCACGGACGTGCTGCCTTCCCACGGCTTCCCCGCTTCCGCGGCTATCCTGATCCCGCCACTTGCCACGCTCTATTTCCGCTTCGAGTCCGACTGACATCGCCAGCCAGTAATTGCAGAATGCGCGACACCCGGGCTAGCCGGGAAAAGGAGGAGACTATGCTGCCACCCCCGCCCGCTTCCGCCCCGTTGGCCCGGCACGCCATGGCGTACGTGCTTGCCGGTGGGCGAGGCTCGCGCCTGATGGAACTCACGTCGGTACGCGCCAAGCCCGCGGTCTATTTCGGTGGTAAGCTCCGCATCATCGATTTCGCGCTGTCCAACGCGCTGAACTCCGGCATCCGGCGCATTACCGTCGCCACCCAGTACAAGGCCCACAGCCTGATCCGTCACCTGCAGCGTGGCTGGAATTTTTTTCGTCCCGAACGCAACGAGAGCTTCGACATCCTGCCGGCCAGCCAGCGCGTGGCGGAGGATAAATGGTACCTCGGCACGGCCGATGCGGTGTACCAGAACATCGACATCATCGAGAGCTACGCGCCCCGCTACATCGTTCTGCTGGCCGGTGACCATATCTACAAGATGGACTACGAGGCGATGCTGCAGCAGCACGTCGAGAGCAACGCGGATGTCACGGTCGGATGCATTGAGGTGCCGCGCGCCGACGCCCGCGGCTTCGGCGTCATGCATGTGGACGCCACCGACCGCATTCTGAGCTTCCAGGAAAAGCCGGCGGATCCCGCGCCGATGCCGGGCAATCCTGACATGTGCCTGGCCAGCATGGGGATCTACGTATTCGAGACGAACTTCCTGTTCGAGCAGCTTCGCCGGGATGCCGCCGAACCGAATTCGAACCATGATTTCGGCCAGGACATCATCCCGTATCTGGTCAAGCAGGGTAAGGCGGTGGCGCATCCTTTCGCTCGCTCCTGCGTCCGTTCCCGGGGCGAGGCGCAGCCCTATTGGCGCGATGTCGGCACGCTCGACGCCTATTACGCCGCGAATATCGATCTGACCGACGTGGTGCCGGATCTGGATCTGTACGACCAGGACTGGCCGATCTGGACCTATGGGGAAATGACCGCACCGGCGAAGTTCGTTCATGACGAGGATGGGCGGCGCGGCACGGCGATCTCCTCGCTGGTATCGGGCGGTTGCATCGTGTCGGGCGCCGGGCTGCGCCGTTCATTGCTGTTCACCGGCGTGCACCTTCATTCCTACGCGCATGTGGAAGGGGCGGTGATATTGCCATACGTGAAGATCCATCGGCATGCTCGCTTGCGCAATGTGATCATCGAGCGAGGCGTGGAAATCCCCGAGGGCCTGGTTGTCGGTGAAGACCCCGATTCTGACGCCAAACGCTTCCGGCGCACGGATAAGGGGATCTGCCTGATTACCCAGGGCATGATCAATCAACTCAAGACATGAGCCGCACAGAGATCCTTGCCGTTGCGTCCGAAATCTATCCTCTGATCAAGACCGGCGGCCTGGCCGACGTTGTCGGCGCGCTACCGGCGGCCTTGGCATCGCTCGACATCCGCGTGCGGACCCTGGTGCCTGGCTATCCCGCGGTCCTGGCCGCCGTCGCCAGGCCGGAGCGTCTGCATGCCTGGCCAAATCTGTTCGGTGGCGAGGCGCGCCTGCTCGCGGGCGCCGCGCACGGCCTTGACCTGTTCATGCTGGATGCGCCGCATCTGTTCGCGCGCCCCGGCAATCCCTACACCGGCCCGGATGGCCGCGACTGGCCGGATAACGCGGTTCGCTTCGCCGCTCTTTCCCTTGTCGGCGCCGATATTGGCAACGGCACAATTCCCGGCTATGCCCCGGACATTATCCACGCGCATGACTGGCAGGCCGGCCTGACGCATGCCTACCTGCATTTTGCCGCGTCCCGCCCGGCCACCGTGATGACGGTCCATAATCTCGCCTTCCAGGGACAGTTTCCGGCAGAAGCATTATCTATCCTCGGCCTGCCGTCGGCGGCCTATGCGGTGGAAGGCCTGGAATACCATGGTGGCATCAGCTACCTGAAGGCTGGTCTGCACTATGCCGACCGTATCACCACGGTCTCGCCCAGCTATGCCGCGGAAATCCGAACTCCCGAGAACGGCATGGGAATGGATGGCCTGCTTCGCGCCCGCGCCGGCGATCTGTACGGCGTCCTGAATGGTATCGACACCGATGCCTGGAACCCGGCGGCCGACGAGTTGATCGCCGCGCAGTACGACGCCAGGCACCTTGCCCGGCGTCGCGCCAACAAGGCCGATCTGCAGGCCCGCTTCGGCCTGAACCAAGACCCGGCCGCACCCCTGTTCGCTGTTGTAAGCCGCCTCACCTGGCAGAAGGGGCTCGACCTGCTGTTGGAGGCCGAAGCCGTTTTGATGGCTACCGGCGCTCAGCTTGCGCTCCTCGGCACCGGCGATCCCGCCATGGAGGCGGCGTTCCACGCCGCGGCCGGCCGCCATCCCGGGCGCATCGGCTGTGTCATCGGCTATGACGAAACCCTGGCGCATCGGCTGCAGGCCGGTGCGGACGCGCTGCTGGTGCCGTCCCGTTTCGAGCCCTGCGGTCTCACGCAGCTCTACGCGTTGCGCTATGGCACGGTGCCCGTCGTTGCCCGGGTCGGCGGCCTTGCCGATACCGTGATCGATGCCAGTCCGATGGCGCTCAATGCCGGCGTCGCCACCGGCGTGCAATTCGCACCGGTTACGGCGGAGATGCTGCGCGCCGCCATCCAGCGGGCCACCGCGCTCTACCGCCAGCCCAGGGTCTGGCAGCAGATGCAACGCAACGGCATGGCCACGGATGTGTCCTGGCACCACCCGGCGCGGCAATACGC
>CAINEA010000347.1 GCA_903847525.1 uncultured Acetobacteraceae bacterium
ACCACCGCCAGCAGGATCGCACCGGCAATGGCAGCAAGGCGAAGCACCGCCGAGCGGAATTCAGCATCCAGATCGTCGGTGTAGGCACCGGCCAGGAACACCAGATTTCCGGGTGTAAGCCGCGCGACATACGAAATTTTCTGTAGCTTCCGGGTCTGCCCGGGACGCGGAAACATATAGCGGATCGTGCCTTCGTCGCCGTGCGACAACGCATCGCGGATCAAGTCGCTGATCGGACGCCCCTCGCTATCCCTGGCCGCGGAGGGCTTGTTCTCCCGGCTGGGATCGGCGCCATGGACCACGATCCCGCCGTCGGGCGTTTGCACGGTCAGGTATCCAGCGCCGCCATCGAACCGGATCGCGTGCAGCGCCTCGCGCAGCTGGATCGCCGCCTGCTCGCGCGTCAGCCGCCCCGTTTCCACCTGCGCCTCCAGCCCCTGGGCGATCCCGATCCCGGCCTGCACCACCGCGCGCAGCTTCTCTGCCAGGTCCACATCCATTCGCTGGCGCATCACCGATGCCGACACCCCGATCGCCGCCGCCACGGCCAGGACCGACAGCCCCAACAGGGCGATCAACTTCGTCCGCAGTGTTAAATTGCCGAGTATGCGCATGGGTCGACCTCTCCGATCCGGCGTGCCTGCCGAACCCAAGTCTCCACGCGGCGACTGAAGAAATCATGAAATCGGACCGGGAACCAACGATCCGCCCGCCGATGCACCCGCCGATGCACCCACGATAGCGCGGCTCCCATGCGGCTTGCCCGATTGAGATTACGGCCAAATCCGGTATAAGCGCCGGCTCGAACGGGCACGGCTCCATCGCCCCGCCTTTCGCGCTGCCCCGTTTTCCACGTTTCCCCCGTATTCACCTTTGCAAGGACCACACGTGCAGGACAGTCTTACCGATCGCCTCGCCAAACAGAAAACCGCCGGCGACAGCGCCAGACAGGCCTACGTCCAGGCAATGCAGGAACGCAACGCCAAGATCGACGCGGACAACATGCTCAATCGCGTGCCGCGCGCCACCAAGTTCGTTGCTGGCCTGCGCACGGAGATCGTTCGCAAGATCACCCAGATGGCGAAGCAGCGCAAAAAGCAGCAGATGGTCGACAACGCCCTCGGCCCGTTCCCGGTGCCGAAGGAATTCGACGGCAGCAAGGGCCCCGACCGCGACCTGCGCCTGCCCGAGGACACCGCCCACGCCATATGGGCCGAGTTCGTCAAATGGGGCGCCGATAACGGCCTGCACATCGAGATGTTCGCCGCGAGCGAAACCGCCACCTCGGTCCGCGTCACCGCGGGCTGAGGCGCAGCCTCAGGCCGCCAAAAGGCTCAGGCTATCCGCAAACTGGGGTGGTTAATGACGCCGCGCGCGCCAGAGCTGGAACCGGTAGGCAGCCCACGCCACCGCCGAGGACACGATCACCACCGGGATCAGCGCCAGCGCGAACCACAGCGCCAGTGCCGCCACGCACAGCAGCACGGCCAGCACCGCTACGACGACCGCCGTGCGTCCGATGCGCTCGGTCAGCGGTGCGCGGCGGCCGTTGAAGGCGCCGCGGAAATACTCGGTCTGCGGAGGATCGACGAACTCCCCCTCGGTCGTCATGTCGATGATCAGCTTTTTGCGGTTTTCCATAGTTCACCAGAGGTGGCACCACCGGGCCGGCACTGCAAGCCTATCCCCGGGCACGTGTCCAAACGATAATCCGGCCGCAACCAGGAGAACAGAGAAATGATCCAAGGCGCCCGCACCCCGCTCACCGTCGATCTCACCGGCCTTCGCGTCGCCATCACCGCGGGCGCCAACGGGATCGGCAAGGTCATGGCCGACAGTTTTGCCGCCTGTGGGGCGGATGTGTTCGTTTCCGACGTCGATGACGCCTCGCTGGCCACCTGCGGCCACGCCGGCATGCGCGCCGATGCCGGGGTGGCGGCGGAATGCGAGGACTTCATGGATGCCGCGATCCAGCACCTGAAAGGCCTCGACGTGCTGGTCAACAACGCCGGCATCGCCGGGCCAACCAAGCTGGTGGAGCACGTGACGCCGGAGGAGTTGGAAGCCACGCTGCGGATCGACGTGGAGAGCATGTTCCATTGCTCGCGCCGCGCCATCCCGGCCCTGCGCGCCGCCGGCGGCGGGGCGATCATCAATCTGAGCTCGGCCGCCGGAAGGTTCGGCTTTGCGTTGCGCGCGCCCTATGCGGCGGCGAAATGGGGCGTGGTCGGGTTCACCAAGTCGCTGTCCATCGAGCTCGGCCCGGACGGCGTGCGGGTCAATGCCATCCTGCCCGGCCCGGTGGACGGCCCCCGCATCCGCGCGGTGATCAAGGCCAAGGCCCTGGCCGCCAAGATCTCCGAGAACGAGATGACAGACCGGACCGTGTCCACCACCAGCCTGAAGGCGTTCGTGACCCAGCAGGACATCGCCAACATGGCGCTGTACCTGGCGAGCCCGTTCGGCACCACGATCAGCGGCCAGGCGATCAGCGTGGACGCGGACATGCAGTACACGATGTAGGAACGGCACGGCCGGGGGGCGCTGCCCTCCGGCCTTTCGCCGGCCTCAGGCCATGGCCGCAATCAACCGGACGCCGGCCATCTGCAGGGCAAAGTCGGCCATGCGGCCACAGAGTTCCTCGATCGAGAGCCGCCCATTGGGGCGATGCCAGGTGTAGGACCAGCTGATCATGCCCCCGATCGCCAGGGCGGCCAGGCTGACGTCGGGGATGTCGAACTCACCCGCCTCAACGCCGTCGGTCAGCAGCTTGGACAGCAGGCGGTCGAACTTCTTCTGCGTCTGGACGATTTCGGCCAGGGCTTCCGGAGCGAGGTTCTTTTCCTCGCGAAAGAAGATGGCGATGTTGGGCTGGCGTTCGATCACCACGCGGGTGAAGCCCTCGACGGCGAGGCGCAGCTTCTCGGTGGGGCTGCCCGCGGTGTCGACGCCCCTCTGTATGGCGGCGACCGACATCTCGATGGTCGGCAGGCAGACCGCGGCGAGCAGGTCGTTCTTGCTGCGGAAATGCGTGTAGATAAACGGCTTGGTGACGCCCAGTTCGGCGGCAATGTCATCCAGCGTGGTGCCGGTGAAGCCGCGCGCATAGAAGAGTTTCACGGCTTCTTCGAGGATCCGTTCCCGCTTGTAGGCGATGATTTCGTCACGCATGCAGTCGGTCCACTTTCGCTACCAGCGGGTAGATTAACCCGGCAACCCCAAAATTGGAAGAATCCGGCTTGGTTGGCTGCCCTGAGGGCGCGGGTCTTGAGGGTGCTGACCGACACAGCCATCCTTCCTCGCGTTGGGCTCCCGGGTTCGGGGTGCAGCGGCAACAAAAATCAAGGAGGAAACGATGGCTGGCATGTTGCAAGGCAAGACCGCGCTGATCACGGGCGGGGCGCGCGGAATCGGACGGGCCACGGCGCTGCTGTTCGCCCAGGAGGGCGCACGGGTGGCGGTGGCGGACATGTCCGCCGAGGGGGCGGCGGAAACCGTGGGCATGATCAACGCCGCCGGCGGGCAGGCGATGTCGATCGCGGTGGACGTGACCAAACCCGATCAGGTGGCGGCGATGGTGGCGAGCACGGTGGCCGCCTTCGGGCGTCTGGACTGCGCGTACAACAACGCGGGCATCGCCGGATATCAGGTGGGTGCTGCCGGGCAGAAGACGGCGGACTGGTCCGAGGAGGCGTTCGACCGGATGCTGTCGGTGAACCTGAAGGGCGTCTGGCTGTGCATGCGCAGCGAACTGGAACAGATGGTCAAGCAAGGCGGCGGCGCGATCGTGAACACCGGCTCGATCGCCGGGCTGGTGGGCCTGCGCACGTCATCGGCGTACGTCGCAAGCAAACACGGCGTGATCGGGCTGACCAAGACGGCGGCGCTGGAATATGCCGAGAACGGCATAAGGGTGAACGCGGTTTGCCCCGGCTATATCGAGACGGATATGACCAAGGACACGATGGCGCGTCGCGGGACGGAACTGATGGCGATGGTGCCGTTGCGCCGCATGGGCACGGCGAACGAGATCGCGGAGATGGTCTGCTGGTTCTGTTCGGACCGGTCTTCTTACGTGAGCGGCGCGGCGTATAATGTGGATGGCGGATATATGGCTACCTGAGGATCAAGGGGCCGGGGTATTCATCCCCCGGCTTACCTCTGAGGATTTTCGCCGTTGCTGGCTGCGATCCGCGGCCAAAATGCCACGGCGGACGATTGCGTTTCGCATCATCGATCTTGCTCTTGAGGCAGGAATTCCCGCCGGATCTGCCCGGTCTGTCGTTATGGCACCCGCCGTACTCGGAAACGTCATCGCCAGAAGATTTACGCCATTGTAAAATGAAACCATGCGTGTCCTAATTGTACCTGTAGGCAACGAATTGCCTATGCATCCAGACGATGCCCCGTACAGTGAAGGAAGAACGTAATGAAGACAGGGCGCCCATCGCAGATTCCGCGCTTTCGGACATTTCGCGCCGCCGGCGTTGCCGTGATGGCTGTCGGTCTGCTCGGCGCGGCCGGTTCCACGGCGCGAGCCGACACCTATGACCTGACGGCGGACATCACGTCGTTCCGGTCGTGGATTCCCGCCGGAAATGCCTCGCTGAACGCGATGGTCGGAAGCACCGCGCTGATCGATTCAGGCGTAGTTGCCGGAACATATCAGGGCGGTACGTATTACTGGAGCAATTTGGTTCCGTTTCCCAGCAACACGAACACCACGTCGATCAACTTCGGATATGATCCGTCGATTTTTCCGGGCCGGGGTCTGAATGGCTTCAGTGTCTCGGCTGGCCCGGCAGTTTCCGTCGCGCATCATGTCCCATTCGACCTGGCAACCATGACGTTCACAAACGGCCAGTATTACTACAAAGCGGAAATCGGCGTGCATTTCGCCGCGACGGACGAGCAAACCGGTGCGGTGAACATATACGATGATGTGGTTCAGATAACCGCGAATTCGACAAGCCCCATCTACAACCCGGTCACGCAACAATACCAGTACGATACGTATGCCGAGGCCGATTTCTTTACCCTCGCGGCACATCCGGAATTCGGCAGCGTCCGCGTGTTCGATGCCTATGCGCAGCCACCGGGAAATCCCGGAAATTCCGGAACCATCACCTTCAGGGCCGAGATCGGGTCGCTCGACCCGCTCGGGTTCACCAACCCCACGGGCGGAGCGTTTATTGACTCCTCGTCTAATCCGGGGCTCAACGATCCGCATGCCTCGCCCGTTCCGGAACCGGGCGCCGCCGGATTGTTCGTGTCAGCCCTGGCGCTGTTGATGGCCGTGCGGCGGGCGCGTCCGTCCGGCACAGGCCAAGCTGCTTCCTGACAGAGGACGGGGTGGGACGGAACGGATGGCGATGGCGCCGTTCCGTCGCATGGGCACGGCGAACGAGATCGCGGAGATGGTTTGCTGGTTCTGCTAGGATCGGTCCCCGTCCGTGATCGGCAGGGCCTACAATGTGGATGGCGGGTATATGGCGACCTGAGGATCGTGGGGCCGGGGTATTGATTCCCCGGCCTTTGAATTCAAGGCCCGTCCTGATCCCGGCTTTGGGTAGCGTCAGGAAGCCGGATTGTCGCGGGTGGGATGATTATCGTTCCCCCATCCCTCTCATGCGCATGCCGCCCATCTGCATGCCCATCGTGTGCTCGGTCATCAGTTCGTCGGCGGTCTTTTTCTGCTCGTCCGACAGCACGGCATAGAGTTGCTTCGCCGCTGCCTGCATCGTCTTCATCGTTTCCAGGCGCGCCGACATCATCTGCACCATGGCATCCATCCGCGCCGGAGCCGTGGTCGGCATGCCTCCTTGCATCATACCACCCATTGCCGTCCGCATGCCCCGGACGCTGGTTCGTAACGATTCGGCAAATATATTCCACTGCGGCAACTGTGCGTCGATGATGGCGAGTTCGGTCTTCAGGAAGGCAAGGCGGCCTTCGATATGTTCGCCCGGCATCATGCCCATGCCGCCCCCCTGCATCATCGCGCCTTGCATCATCGCGCCCCCCATCATGCGCATCATCGGCATCATTTTATCCATCTCGCCGCCCATCATCTTGCCCATGTCCATCATCGGCATCCCACCCGGCGCTCCGGCCGGCCCCGTCATCGCTGCCGAGGGCATTCCACCGGAAGGCATCCCACCAGAAGACATTCCCCCCTGGGGCATTGCCGCCGGAGGGGGGGCATTGGGGTGATGGGGGTCTGGTGCCGGCTGCGCGGCGGCGATGGCAACGCTACCAAACAGGGTCAGGGTGCTCAGTGTCAGGCCAGTTAACTTAGACATTTCGATTTCCTTTGTTCCGGATTGGATCAGGCTGGTTGATAGGTGACTTCAGTCATCATTCCGGTCGCCATGTGGAGCAGGTTGTGGCAATGCAGCAGCCAGCGACCCGGATTGTCAGCGGTGAATGCGACCGTGACTGCACCCCCGACGGGAACGAGGACGGTATCGCGCATCGCGCCGTTCAACGCCTTGCCGTTGATGCCGACGACCTGGAAATGATGTCCGTGCAGGTGCATCGGATGGGCCATCATGCTGCGATTGGCCATCTCCAGCACGACGCGCTGGCCTTGCTGAACGTGCAGGGGCCGGTGGTCGTTCCAACTGCGACCGTCGATGCTCCAGGCATACGGCATCATCGTTCCGGTCAGGGTGATGCGCTGTTTCAGGATCGACGGGGTGGCGGCGGCGAGGCCGAGCGGCGCAGCCGCGCGCAGGAGATGCTCGAGCGACAGATCGATCGGCCCAGCCGCAGTGGCCGCCTGATCGGCGATCCGCAGGACCCGGGCGTCCGGCGTGGCCAGGACGATGCCAGTGCGGGCGCGGTCGCCCTCGCGTTGCGCCAATACCGGAATCACGCCACCACCGGCGGGCATGGCGATCAGCAGATCGAGGCGCTGCCCCTGGGCCAGCGGAAAGCGGCTCGCGCTGACCGGGCGGACCGGATTGCCGTCCACGGCAAGCACCATACCCTTTGCCGCGCCAAGGTCGATCCAGAACGCCGTTGAGGTGGCCCCGTTGATCAGCCGCAGCCGGACCCGTCCGTTGCGCCCGGCACGCACCACAAGCGGATCGTCGAGCGTGCGATCATTCGCCAGATACGCATCGTAGTCGATATCGTTCAGGTCCATGGTCATGCCTGACGCCATCCCTGGCGCCATGCTTGGCATGCCGTGTCCCATATGCGTGCCGGACATCATCTGGTGCGACATCGGCATGCCGCCATGCTGCATGCCACCCTGTTGCATGGCCCCCTGTTGCATGACCTCACCGCCGGTCACCTGCGCCAGGACCTCGGCGGGATCGCGGAAGGTGAAATCATGCAGCAGCACGACCACTTCCTGCGCGTCGAGCTTCAGGTCGTCGGCCGAACGGACCACGAGCGGCGCGGCCATGAGCACCTGTTCCTGTAGGCCGTGATGCGAGTGCATCCAGTGCGTCCCGGAGCGGGGGGTGAAGTCGTAGCTCTGGCTGCCGCCGGCCGGGATCAGGGCGCTGCCGGTTTCCGTGACACCGTCCTGAACATTCGGCGGCGTCTGGCCATGCCAGTGGAGAGTCGTTTCCTCACCGGCGTTGTTGCTGACCGCGACCTGAAACCTCTCTCCCGGATCGAGTGTCAGGCCGCTGATTCCGTCGGGCTGGCGGATACCGAACACGGATGCGGTCCTTCCCTTCACGTCGAGCGTTCGCCGCTCGACGATCAGTTGCCTGGGGGCGGCCGCAAGGGCGCGGCGTATCCCGGCAGGGGCAATGGCAGCGAGACCGCCGAGGTCAGCCACCGTGAACCCCGACGCCAGGAAATGGCGTCGATGCAGATTGGTTATCATGATTCGGCTCAATTCATCTGAAATGGAACGATCCCGCGCGACCCTATTCGGGAAGACGCGTCTCCTCTATCGCTCGGTGCGTGCCGGGCGGGCGTCCGCGACACCCGCACGAAACGTCACGCCACCGGCTGGTCAGACAATGAGTCGCGGCGGCGGTAGCGTCGGGGTGGATGGAATTCCGACAGCCCGGGATGAAGGTGCGTCCAAATAGCTGGCAGACGTCGGCAGGATCGCTGGCAGGACCACAGCCGTAATGGGCAGCCACCCGGTCATCATCGGACAACCGCCCATGGAGCAGCATGCCAGGCCATGCGCCTTATCGTGTCCCTTGCAGGGGGAGCCATCGTGGTGGGCCGAAGCAGGCATAGCCACATCCTCCGTTGCTGGAGGATGCAGCATGGAAGTCGCGTGGGCGTGCGCGACTGGCAAAAGGGCGAGCATCAGGAACAACAGCCCCGACATCACCACCCTAAACCGTCTTCCGGCGCCTTGCGGCATTACGCTACCTCGTCATTCGTCTGATCGTCGCGACCAGTTCCTCGATCTTGGGCCGTTGCTCGATCACGTCTCCCATCGCAAACACGCCTACCGCGCCATGGGAAACTCGATCGCGCAGGAGTTGTTCCTCAACCATAGGCAACGCGGCACGTTTATACAGCGCGGGACGGGCAGCATTGATCTCTGTCAACATTTCCGCCCGAAAGCAGACGCGGAGGGGTTTCCCTGCCCGTCCTTCGGCATTCTGCTCAGCTGGAACCAGCCAAACCATTGACAGAGCACGCGAATTGATCCACGACTGCACAACCTCGCAATCATATGAAACATGATAAACTAAGGGAGTTTCGGATGTATCGCCGTTCTGTGTTGCTGGCTTTCGGTGCCCTGTCCCTTGTCGCGGCCTGCCGGTCGGTGGATGTGGAGCAGACCACCACGATGAACGCGGTGGTGGAAACCGTCGATCCGGTTTCCCGTGAACTGCTGCTGCGCGGCAACGGCGGCGCACAGTCGGGCGCGCTGCTGAGCATGGTGGTCAGCCCCAAGGTGCAGCGCCTCAATGAGATCCGCCCCGGCGCGATCGGTTATATTTTCGCGGGCTGGGGAAAGTCGGGCCTACCGCCTCTTTCTTTTGGCTTCGTGTCGTTGATCGGCGTGCTGCTGTTTGCGCCTGTGAGCGTTTGGACGGCTCCCATTGGAGTCAGGCTTGCTCATTCCATGTCGAAGCGAAAGCTCGAACTCGCGTTCGGGATTTTCCTGCTGATCGTGTCGCTGCGTTTTGCCCTGAGCCTGCTGGGTTTCTGAACAACGCCTATTTGCTCTTCA
>CAINEA010000348.1 GCA_903847525.1 uncultured Acetobacteraceae bacterium
CGCTACCAGATCAACGCCGCCGCCTTCGCCTGCGACATCACCGACGGCGCGGCCGTCGATGCGCTGGTCGGCGACGTGACCAAACGCTTCGGCCGTCTGGACATCCTGGTCAACGACGCCGCCTACAACAAGGCGATCCCCTTCGCTGAGTTGGACAATCTGACGCAGGACGAATGGGACAAGATCCTGGCCGTGAACCTGACCGGCCCGATGCGCCTGACCAAGGCGGTGGCACCGGTGATGAAGGCGCAAGGGCAGGGGAGGGTGGTGAACATCTCGTCCGTGGCCGGTCTCACGCCGACCGGGTCCTCCATCGCCTATGCGGTGGCCAAGGCCGGGCTGATCCACCTCACGCGCTGCATGGCCGTGGCGATGGCACCGGAAACCCTGGTCAACTGCATCGCTCCGGGCCTGCTGGAAGGCACGCGCGCCACCGCCAACCTGCGCCCCGAGATGATCGAGCGCTCCGCCTCCGCCTCGCTGCTGCAAAAGGCCGCCGACAAGGACGATTGCGCCGACATGGTGGTCACCATGTGCCGCACCGAGACCATGACCGGCCAGACGATCGTGATCGACGCGGGACGGGTGTTTCACTGAGCGGCGGTCTGGCCGCATGGGGAGGCCGTCTGTCTGCGCGAGAAGGCGCGCGCAAACTGGCCCCATGCTATGCCGAATGCGGGCTTCTGTTTGGTGGTATTATAATACCACACTCATAAACCCTTGACGCCACAGGCCCATTCCCCCATAAGCGCGCACCAGATCCGACCAAACTCTGTTCCGCTTATCCGAAAGTACCGTTCATGAAGACCACCATCTCGATAAAGCCTGCGGAGGTGCAGAAGAATTGGGTGCTGATCGACGCTGAAGGCCTGGTTCTCGGCCGCCTCGCCGTCGTCATCGCCAATCGCCTGCGCGGCAAGCACAAGCCCACCTTCACCCCGCATGTCGATTGCGGCGACAATGTCGTCGTCATCAACGCGCAGAAGGTGAAGGTCACCGGCAACAAGGCCGAGCAATCCATCCTCTACTACCACACCGGCTATGCCGGCGGCATCAAGGGCCGTTCCATCCGCCAGCGACTGGACAGCAAATACCCCGAGCGGGTGCTGGAAAAGGCCGTGGAGCGCATGATTACCCGCGGTCCGCTGCAGCGCGTCCAGATGAAACACCTATACGTCTACGGTGGCCCCGAGCATAAGCATGACGGCCAACAGCCGGTGCAACTCGACGTTGCCGCCATGAACCCGAAGAACAAGAGGGTCTGATCCAGATGTCCGAAACTCAGTCCCGCACATTCGCCGACCTCAAGGACCTCGCCGTCGCCGCCGGCGCCATCGAGGATGTCGCCCCGAAGCGTGAACCCAAGCGCGACGTGCTCGGCCGCAGCTACGCCACCGGCCGGCGCAAGAACGCCATCGCCCGCGTCTGGATCAAGCCCGGCAAGGGCGACATCAACGTGAACGGCAAGAAGGTGACGGAATACTTCGCCCGTCCCGTGCTGCGCATGCTGATCACCCAGCCCTTCCTGGTGGCCGATCGCTACAACCAGTTCGACGTGTTCTGTACGGTGAACGGTGGCGGCCTGTCCGGCCAGGCCGGCGCGCTGCGCCACGGCATCAGCCGCGCGCTGACCTACTACGAACCGGACCTTCGCGGCATCCTGAAGGTCGCCGGCTTCCTGACCCGCGACAGCCGTGTGGTCGAGCGGAAGAAATACGGCAAGGCGAAGGCCCGCCGGAGCTTCCAGTTCTCCAAGCGCTAAGACGACACTCCAGCCTATGCCTACCAGGGGCCGCACCATGTGCGGCCCCTTTCGTTTGTCCGATCCTCCAAAATCATCCTTGCCCCGTCCCGCAAACGCGCCGCTTTCACCAACCGCCGGTTTCATGGCAGGCTCGACGGAACAGTCGAGGCCTCGGGAGGAACGCGTATGGAACTGACACAGGCGCAGCGGGCGCAATTCGATCGCGACGGGTATTTGATCTTCCCCGACCTGTTTTCTTCGGCGGAAGTCGCGGTGCTGCGCCAGGAAGTGGCGCGGCTGGCGGAAATCCACAGCGAGGAAGTGTTCCGCGAGCATACCGGCGGCGTGAAAAGCCTGTTCCGCGTGCACGAGACCGACGGTGCGACCCGCTCGGCCCCGTTCTGCGCCATGGTGCGCACCCCGCGGGTGCTTCGCCCGGTGCAACAGGTGCTCGGCACCGACGAGGTCTATGTCTACCACACCAAGATCAACGCCAAGCCGGCGATCGAGGGCACCCACTGGGCCTGGCACCAGGACTACAATTCCTGGAGCAAGGACGGCTGCCCGCGGCCGGACATGGCCACGTTCAACGTGATGCTGAACGACACCAGCGAGTTCAGCGGCGGGTTGTACATCCTTCCCGGTAGCCACAAGCTTGGCCTGCTTGAATCCGTGCAGGACCAATCCACATCCTACAAGTCATGGTCGATCCCGAAACAGAAGATGGTCGAGGTGCTGCGCAATTCGCCGCCGCCGGTGCCGGTAACCGGCCGCGCGGGGACCGGGGTGCTGTTCCATTGCAACGTGCTGCACGCCTCCGGCCATAATCTGTCCGGTGAGGACCGCTGGCATATCTATGTCTCGTGCAACGCGGTCGCCAACAAGCCGGTCCTGGGACCCAATCCGCGGCCGGACTGGGTGGTTTCGCGCAACTGGCACGCCCTGAAACTGGAGGATGATGCCGGGGTCACCAAAGCGGCCTGACGCGCCGCCGCGGGTTCCCGCTCCGTGATGCGCTGTTTGGTTGCGCGGTGCGGCGGGGCTCTGATAGGGATTATCGAGAGAATGAATCTCCGGGTGCCAAGTGTCTGACAATACTGTCCCTCGCCAGGCCAATCCGGTAGGCATCCCCGAAACGGCCGCCAAGCCGGCCCGCGCGGCCGCGGCCGCAAAGCCTCCACGCGATTTCCGCCTGGATTTCTTTCGCGGCATCGCCCTGTTCTTCATCTTTATCGACCACATCCCCGACAACAAGTTCCGCTATGCCACGCTGCGCTCCTTCGCGTTTTCCGACGCGGCGGAACTGTTCATATTCATCTCCGGCTTCACCGCCGCGCTGGTCTACGGCCGGGCCATGAAGCGCGATGGCTTCCTGCTGGCCTCCGCCCGGATCTACCGCCGGGTCTGGCAGCTCTACACCGCGCATCTCTGCCTGTTCCTGATCTTCAGCGCCGAGGTCTCCTATACGGTGCTGCATTTTAACAACCCGCTATTCGCCGACGAATTGAAGGTGGGCGCCTTCCTCGACGAACCGGCGGCAACGATCATGCATGTGCTGACGCTGGGCTTTCAGCCAAGCTACCTCGACATCCTACCGCTGTACATCTTCCTTCTTGCCCTGTTTCCCCTGGTGCTGGAGGCGCTGCGGATCAATCTGTGGCTGGCGCTCCTGCCGTCGCTCGCCGTCTACGCCGCCACGCGGCTTTGGGGCCTGGCGATGCCCGGTTATCCGGAGGGGCGCTTTTGGTATTTCAATCCGTTCGCCTGGCAATTGCTGTTCGTGATCGCGGCCGCGTTCGGCCTGGCCACGGCGGAAGGGCGAAAATTGCTGCCCAGCGGCAATTGGATCCTCTGGCTCTGCGTCGCGTTCGTCGCGGTCGGCGGGATCATCGAGATCACCTGGACCCTGCACGAAATGACCGGCTGGTTTCCGGCGCTGTTCTATCGCCAGCTTTGGCCGATCAATAAAAGCAATCTGCCGCTGCCGAGGCTGCTCAGCATGCTCGCCATCGCGGTGGTGGTGGCGCGCTGCGTGCCGCAGAATGCCAGCTTCCTGACCAGCCGGCTTGGCTGGCTGGCGGTTTTGTGCGGCCAGAACTCCCTGGAGATCTTCTGCCTCAGCATCCTTCTGTCAGTGCTCGCCAACATGGCCCAGACGATCTACGGCACCGCCTTGCCGGTTCAGGTCGTCATCAACCTTACCGGCATCGGCATCATGCTGAGTTTCGGGCTGCTGATGGCGTGGTTCGACGGCGGAGGCAAAATTCCCGCCCGCCCGCATGCCGAAACCGGAGTTGGCACTGGAGCGATCGCGTGAAATTTAAACCGTCCGCCGCCATGCGCATTGCCGCCGCGGCCCTCTGGCTGCTGGTGGTCGCCGCTTCGGCGGCCAGGGCGGACGATATACCCTGCTCGGTCCCCGAGGGCCTGGCACTCAGCGACATATCGCTGCCGGAAAGCAAGGCCCAGCTCGCGGCCGGCAAGCGCCTGGTGGTTCTGGTCATGGGCGGATCGTCCATCGGAGGC
>CAINEA010000349.1 GCA_903847525.1 uncultured Acetobacteraceae bacterium
ACGTATCCATACGGGAGCCATGTCTCACCAGGTCGCAAAAGCGACCAAGCCGCTGATCTTGCAACGGCTCTTTTGCGGGGGACCGAGTGAGACACTTTCGGCGTTCGCTGGCGGCTCATGCGGCCCCCCGATACTCTTCGGCGACACGGGGCTGTTGCGCGTGCATCCAGTCGGCCGCCTGTTGAGCCTTGCTTGATGCGGTGAAGATGGCGCGTGGATCATCGCGGAGCACGTTCAACCATGATGCGATGTAGGCGGCGTGATCGGGTCGTGGGGTGACGGTGAGCGACAGGTCGGCGCAGATCAGCGCGCTGAGCAGCTCGACGACGCATTCCTCCATGGCGTAGGACTCGGACCCGAAGCGACCGGAGAGATCACGGTCGAGGCGATGCTTGGCGCCGCTGGCATGCCCGCATTCGTGCAGCAGGACGGCATAGTACGACGTGCCATCCTTGAACCTTTGAAACTCGGGCATCTGCACGACGTCGCTGGCCGGTGAGTAGAAGGCACGATCGCCGCCATGGCTGACCTCAATCCCGAGATGGGAACAGAACCGGTCAGCCTGCTTGACACGCTCGTCATCTGCGAGGACTGGCAACTCTGGCGATGTGTAGCCGTCGACCTGCGCGCTATTGAAGACGGTATAAGCGCGGGCAAAAACGCGATGACGGCCCACCTCCTGATCATTCTCCTCATCGCGCCCATCCTGATTGTTGTGAGCGTCGATCTTCCAGAAAACGACCGTCGTGCCGCGTTCACCGCGACGTACCTGAGCGCCTTTGGCATTCCACTGCTGATACGTTCCCCATATCCCGCTGCCGTGGTTGGCGTGAGTTGCAGCGGCCCAAAGAACCAGCGTGTTGATCCCTCGGTACGGCTTGTTCGATGCGACGTTGACGGGCCGAGCGGTGCTGGTGCCGTCGTGATGCCAAGGCATGCGGAACTCGCCCGCGCCGGCTTCAATCGCTGCGATGATGTCGGCGGTGATGCGGCTGTAGATATCGCCGCGATCTTGGCTCGCCATGGTGATGTCCTCCGATCTCGCCGGGGCCCATCCCCGGCGGCGGAGGTCGGCAAGCGCCGCCCCAGGGCGCGGCCTGCACCCGAAGGGCCGCAGCGAAGCGGAGGGCGGCGAAGCCGTTGCGGGCCACGGACGGGCGGCGCGACCTCCGCTGCCAGCCGGGGTGGGCTTTGGCGGATTGGGACTTTGGAGAGGCCAGACGGACGGCCTGTTCTAAATCGCGTTCGTCAGCACGGCGAGTGCGGAGGCTGGCGAAAGCGGGACCACCTTGCCTGCGGTCGCCGTTGCAATGGCTGCATGCAGTGAGGAAATTACCCGGCGTTGCTCCTCACTTTGCAGCGCCAATCTCTGTACTTGCTGAGCGAGTTGGTTCACGGTCGCCTTGAGGTCCGCAATCTCCGCGGCGTCGCGCGACCGGCTGGCCGCGGTATCTGTCTCAGGCGTGCGGCGAGGGGGAACCCGTGCCGCGGATGCGTGAAATTCATCCAGCACGTCGGTCGCCCGGTTGGCGGTTGATCTACCGACCCCGGCCTCGCGTGCCAGATTGGCGACGGTGAGGCGGCCATTGGTGACGCGCGGCCGTCCAGCGACCAGGCGCCCCATCGCATCCCGCAGCATCGATTGGGTGCGCGCGCTGACGGGCTTCATGGGCAAACCGCAGTGAGCGGCGCGATCAGACGCTGCTTGCGGGTCTGCTCGGCCGAGAGCGCCGCACGCTGCGGTGCCGACAAACGCGGATCGCGGAGCAGTTCGTCAGCGTCAGCGATCGATGCCTGCCAGGGCGGCAGATGACGAGACGTGACGCAGGAGTTGGGGCAACGGTCCGGGCTGCACCGCGACAGCACCGGCGCGCGGCGCTCGTTTGCCGGCGTGCGCGGCAGGCAGAGGGCGCTGGCCGGGTCGAAAAAGCAGTCGTTGAGAAAGCCGGCATGCAGTGTCCGGCCAAGATGACGCAGCATCGTACGCAGGCGCACCGGATCGACAACACGGCCGGGAAGATCGCCGAGTTCGTCGCGGACGCGCGCGAACTCACGCAGGATGCGGGCCGATGCTGGGCCTGTCGGTGTCAGGCCACGTCGAAAATCCTCGTAATGTTCGATGATGTCGTCGAGTTGCCCGATGGCGCGCTCGCGCTCGATCTCGGCCTGAAAGCCCGAAGCGGACTCGCCCCCGTAGCCCTCGAAGGTGGCGATCGAGGCGTGCTTGTATTGGATTTTGCCGGCGACCGTGCCGAACGGCCGATTGGCGATGTGCCACGCGACCGTGCGGCGGAATTGGCGCGTGCTGAAATGCCAAGGCCGCTTGTCGGAACTTTGAGGTACAGCCGGAGCACTCGGGCTCCCGTGTGTGCTGTCGAGATGATCTCTGAATTGGTTGAGTGTGCGCACGATCTCGCTGGAGAGGTGGTCTTTGGTGGCGCTGCCTCCCTTGAGCACGATCCAGAGGCTGTCGATGCCGCGCCGGGCGCGCGCCGGGCCGGTCAGCTGCTCCAGGATGGTGATGGCGCGGCCGACGGGCGCGATCGTGACCCAGTCCTGGGAACGACCGGCAGCACCCGCCAACTTGTAGGCGGTGCTGTGGACGCGGTGACGCTCGACGAGCCCATCGGCGCTGCGTGCGACCGCGTGGCAGCCGGCCTGCATCGCCTGCACCTCGCTGTCACGCATCCCGGTCAGATAGGCGCAGACGACGTAGCAGGCCGCCTGCAGCCACTTCTCCTCATCGGCGAGCGATTGCTGGTCAAGGCGATGCGGTCGCCAGGACTGGCCGGTGTTGCCATCGCTGGACATTGCGGGGTCCATGCCGCCGACCTCTGTGCCGAGATCGCGCACGGCTTCGAGCACGCGCGCATGGTTGCAGGCGATCTGGCTGATCTCGGCCGTCTTGCACCCGACATGGAGCGCGATCAGCGCGTAGTTGACAGGGACGGGATCGAGCCGGCTGCAGACATGCGCGTCAGCGGGCCAGACGGGAATGCCGCGCCCGACCTTCTGCAGGTTTCTGATATACACCTTGAGCCGCTGCTCCACCGCAACGCGTATGGTCTTTGCGCCACGGGTTTTGTGGACGTTGATCTCAATGGCTCGCGCGCTGAGCCGGTCAAGTTCTGCCCTGGCGGCGAGGATATCGGGTGCGAAATCGTCGATGTAGCGCAAAGACCAGTGGAGCATTGCCGCGATCACCGGCTCCGGGATGCGCGGCGTGCTGTTCTCACCACGGGTGAGAGGCGGGCAGCCGGCAATCTGAAAGGCGGCGCGTCCGCGCCAGGGCGTGAATCGCAAGCCGCCGTGGCTGAGGCGATCCGCATGCTCGTTGAGGTCAATCGCGACATCGACCAGCGCCGCGATCTGGAAGCTTGCACGGGCGCCGCCCGTCTGCAGGTGTGCGAGCCAGGCGTCGAGATCGCCCTGGTTGAGCGCCCCCAGATCGAAGGCGCCGCGACGGGCTGTCACGAACGTCATGAAACGGCGCAAACGGTTGAACACGGCCCGCACGGACGCCGGAGCGAGACGCGGCCGCGGACCACCCTCGGGCTCGTGCAGACGAGCGTAAAGGTATTCCTTGGCTGAGAGACGCTGCACGGGATCAGCGAGCTGGGAGAAATCGACGCTGCAATGACACCGCCGGGCGTTCTCCCGGAATACAGCGGATGTGACGTCCCAGAGATCCTCGCCAAACAGGGGCAAGGAGGCCTTGGAAACCCCAGGGCGGATTGCCATGCCGTCCAGCACGCCATCGCCATCTCGAACATACCGCGAGGCTGGCGGCGTGACGGCGGTTGCGATGCGTGCGCGGGTTTTGGTCATGCCGCCGATGCCTCTGGAGGCAGGCAGAGCAAGCCGGCCTGGCTGGCCGCAATGCTGTGTGCGGCGGCAACCACGGCCGGCGGAAACGCCGGAAGAATTTGCTCGGCGATGCGCCGGTGCGCTCGACCAAACTTGGCGGCCCAATCCGTCGCGTGAAGACTTTCGCGCTGCGCCACCATGAAGCTCAGGAACGCGATCAATGACGGCAGCTTGCGGCTGGTGATCACGGCGTTGCCGCAGTCGAGGCAGCCCCAAAACGGGACTGGGCAAGGATGCCCCTTGTCGCCGAAAGGGCTGGCATAGAAACCGCTGCAGCTGGCAAGCCAGAGGTCCTGAGAGCCGTCGAGGAACGCAATGACCTCGTCCGGCGGCACAGGCAGGTCCGCGCTCTCCGGGGCATTGCGCATCAGTGCCTCGGCCTCGGGTGGAACGACGCGGGGTATCAACGCCACGTCGAGCGCGTCCTGCAGGCCGGCGGCGACGGTCTCCTCGTGCAGGGCGCGAAGCGCGGGGATATCCGCGTAATGGTTCGCGGCGACTTCGGCAGTGTGTCCGATGGCGAATTGCTCCATCTGGCCATTGGTGCGCCGATACCACTCCGCCTTGTGCGTCTTGCGCAGCCGCACCAGGACGAGCTTGAGCGGCTTGCCGCCGTCATCGACGATGTCATTGCGATCAACGAAGCTGGCCAGCACTTCCTCACTCGGATGAGCGACGCCGGCCATCAGGCGTCCATTGTGGAAGTAGCACCACAGGCTGTCGGCGCTCAGCCTCTCGCGCGCCCGCGCCGTCAGGCGCAGCACCATCCGCACCAGGCCGCCGGGCGTGCCGCTCGAGCCATCTCGGACACGCAACCGGCGCCACTCCGCGCCACGAGCGCGGCGTTTGCAATATTCGATCTCGACCGTACCGGCGGCGGGATTCTTGAGACAGCCGACGGTCAACGCCTTGCAGCACTCGATCTCGATACCGGTCTCGAGCGAAAGTAGCACCAGGAACGGCACGATGTCGGCACCGGAGAGGTAAAGATGGCCGTGCAACTCATCGATCAGCGTATCGTTGTCGATGCCCGCGTCGCGGCGAAGCCAGTAGAGATAGCGGCAGACAGGAAGGCTCCAGCTGATCGTCCCATCGAGAACCAGACGATCCATGACAAGCCGGTAGGCGGCGCGCGTCTCGGCATCTCCATCGGTCGATCCTGTGGTCAGCACTTCCTCCCCGCTGACCGTGATGCGCTGATGAATCGCCAGCACCTCGTGGCGCGCAGCCTGGCGAAGCAGCCCTGCCTCATGGTCGCTGTAGGCGTCACGAGGTCGCCCTTTGCCGTGGTAGCGGCTGGCGACGTGACGCAGCCGGGTGAGCAAGCTCGGCGTGATTGTGCCAGGCTGCTCCTCGTGGATGACGCGCAGGCAGGTGGTCACTCTTGCCATCGATTGATAAGCGGTGACCTCCGTGTACCTGCCGTCTCGCATCCATGTCTCGAAGCCGTTGACATGTGCCGGCGTCAAATCCTCCAGACGCAGCAATGTGGGATGCCGGTCGTCGAGATAGGCCCAGAACCGCCGGATGGAGTTGAGGTAGCTCTGCGCTGTGGAACGCGAGCCGACCGGGCCGCCGATCTGACAAACACGCCAGAGCGCCTGGACAAATGGCCGCACAAGCGTTGGACGTCCGAGAGTCGTCAGATCGGCGCGGAAGTGATCGCCGTAGCGCAACAGAACGTCGAAACGCTGTTCGACGAGCGCCGCGCTGACTTCGGCGCCGGGGTCGGCGACCTCGGGAAACCATACCCGGCGGCGGGGACGCCGGTTGGGTGCTGCGGCGGCAGTCATGGCGCGACCGCCTCCAGATCGTCGGACCATCGAGTGGCCGCGGCATCGACGAGCGCGCGGCTCTCTTCGAGACTATCGAGGTAGATGTAGGTGCTGGTGATGCTGCTATGGCCCAGCAAGCGCTGCAGCTTCTGCAGCGGGTCGCCGATGACCCGCCGGTACGCCGCGCCGTGGTGTTCGCCTCGATCGAGAACGCTCCCGATCTGGGTCTGGATGAGCAGCGATAGCATATGAACCGCAAAGGTGTGGCGGAGCATGTGCGGCGTGACGTGCAGGTCGAGGCCGCGCGCCCGGCAGCGCGCGTCGCCACGCAGAAAAGCCGCCTCCCAGGCTGCCGGCCGCATTGGCGCACCGTTATCAGCCAGCCAAAGGGCTGCCGGCTCAGCGGGCACGCCGTCTATACCGACGAGAACAAGGCGCGCACGCTCACGCGGACGCATGACATCGAGGCGGCGACGAGTTGAGCGCCCCCCACCCCCATCGATCGTGACACTCCGATGGTGCATCTCCAGCACACGGATTGGGTCGCGCATGCGCTGCCAGTCGCGGCGGGCACGCCATCGTGCGACAGCATTCGGCCGCTCGATGTTCATGTAGTCGTCAATCCGCCGCAGAAGGCGGCGCGGGATGCGTATCTCGCGACCCTTGCCACCTTTGCAGATGGCGGGTGCCAGCGTCACCGGGCACGACCGCACGTCACCGAGCAGTGGGTCATCGTGTCGCGGCAGGTCGCTCGGCAAAAGGCTCGACGCCTCCTCGAGCCGCAGGCCGGTCGCCGTGAGGAATTCGGCGAAGAGGGCATCGCGCTCGCCGTTCTGACCCCGCCACGCTGGATCGACGGCGCCGTCAAGGAGATGTGCCCGAAGACCAACATCGCGAAACAGGATGAACCGGTCCATGCCGATAAACCGCATGTCGTGCTGCCGGGCCGCCGGCTCCCGGAAGGATCGGGACCGCCTCTGTGTATGCCACGGGGCCGAAGGCGCGACAGCACTCCCACGGGCGAACGGGGTGGATACGATCAGCTCCTCCTCCCATGCCCAACCATAAAACTTCTCGAGTGCCGTCACGGAGCGGTTCCACGACGATCCGGCGATCTGGCCGGGTCCATCGGTGAGCCGGCGTGTGCGATGGAATGCGATGATGTCCTGGCGGTCGGCGTGCCACACGCTCTTGCCGCCCCGGCGTTCGGCGAGGAAACGAATCCAGGTCAGAAGATCGTGAGCGTAGGCGCGAACGCTGTTGACCGAGCGCACGCCCATGCTCGGACATTCGCGAAAGAAGCGATTGAGCTGAACGTCGTAGGCCCCATCGTCGCCGAGAATGAATGGAATACCGCCCACGAGCCCGGGGAACATCCCGCTGACCGAGGCATCGCGAACGGCCTGGCCGGCCTCATCGGCGCGGACGGAGACGGCGGCCTCGGTGAAGTGGAGTTGTGACACGGTTGCCCTCGGTTCAACCTCGAGGAAAAGCATCCCCAGGTGCGCTGCGGATAAAGAACAGCAAAGATAATGGGTTACTATACTTATCCCCATTACTCACACAATTCACAGGCCGCCACAACATAACCAAGCAGTGGATAAGTATTCATCTTAGTTAAGTGGCAGGATGACTGCAAGCTCATTGCGGCACCAAGCCGCGGGTGAGACACCTCCGTCGCGTAGGGATAAGGCGACCAGTTCCTCCTTCGCGTAGCCTTCATCGCCCCATTTCACGCGGCCCATATCGCGGGCCAGGCGCGTCTCGTGTTTGGTCCAGTGAGTCAGCTCGTGGGCCAAGGTGGCCGCGTGACTCTCGGCGTCCTGGAAGGTCTCAAAGGGCGGCATCTGCACATAGTCAGCACCTTGCGCGTAATAGGCACGGGTTCCGCCGTGGCGGATGTCGGCGCCAGTCGCGGCAAAGAAGCGATCGGCGGCATCGATGCGCTGGATCAGGGGCAGGGCAGGGGCCTCCGGCCTGGCGTAGTAGTGTGCCGGCAAGCCTTCGCACTGCTCGGCATTGAATACGGTGTAGCCCTTCATGAAGGGGATTTCGCGGGTCTGCTCCTCGCCCTTGGTGTCGGTCTCGGTGCGGGTGATGCGATCGGCATAGACCACCAGCTCGCCGCGCTCGCCCTTCTTCACATGACCGCCAAGTTCCTGCGCCTGTTTGAAGGTCAGCCACAGCGGGCAGGCGTGGCCCTTCAGCACGGAAGCGGACCACAGCATGATGACGTTGATGCCCTTGTAGGGAATGCCGTTATGACGCAACGGCCGGGTGATTTTGCCGGCAGCGTGCTCGGCATTCCATGGCCGATGCCAGGGGCGGATACCCTGCTCAAGATCGGCAACGATACGATTAGTGATGCGGGTATAGATGTCGGCTTTGGTCTCGCTCATGGCCTTCTCTCCTTTGGTTTGCGAAGCAGCGCGCTGCTTCCTGCCCATCGGCGAGATCGGGGTGTGCAAGCGGAAAGGGGCTTCGCGGGGACCCTGCTGCACGGAGTCGGAGCCGCTTGGGCGGAGACGGAGGAAGCTGGGCGGAAGCCCCTTGCAGCGCGCCGAGGGGCTGGCCCCTAAGCCCTGCGAAGCAGGTCAGGCCGCGTCTGCGGCCAAACGACACTCGCTTCGCACGAAGGATCGTCACCCGAAGGGGCCGGGACGCCGATTGAGCGGCCCGGGGCGAAGCCTAGAGCCTGGCCCCCGCGCTTGGCGAGGGCGCGCCCAACACGGAGGTTTTTGCTACAGCAAATTTCTTGACACAGGGAGGTTTTGGCTGTAGCATTTACCCATATGGCTTTCACGTTCGATCCAAAAAAGAGTGCAAAGAACGTGGCTGAGCGCGGCCTGTCCTTTGATCTTGTGGAGCGGCTCGAATGGGATACGGCCGAGGTCGTAGAAGACATGCGCCGGGATTACGGCGAGACACGCCTGCAAGTGCTGGCGCTCCTGGACAACCGCCTGTACGCGGCTGTGGTGACGCCACGGGGGCATGATTTGCGGGTCATCAGCTTGCGTAAAGCGAACAGACGAGAGGTGGAACGATATGGCAAAGAAAGCAGATGACCGGGCGTCTCGCCCCGATGCGGACAATCCGGAATGGACGAAAGAGGACTTCGCGCGGGCACGACCTGCGTCGGAGGTGTTACCTCAGTTTATCGGCCAGAAAGCCACGGAGGAGCTGGTGCGCCGGAGCGGCGGCCGTCCTCCGAAGGCTGACAAGAAGATCAACCAGACGCTGAGGCTCGATGCCGATGTGCTCGACGCCTATCGGCAAGCTGGGAAGGGTTGGCAGACACGCATCAACCAGGTGCTGCGTGATCATATGGATGAAGTGCGGAAGTAGGTTGGGCGTCAATACATACCTTCTCGACCGGCGCCCCATCCCGCTGCTGATCGGCGACACCAGGCACACGGTTGGCGCGCTCCGTCGGTACTTCAAAGTGACCGAACTGGATGATGAGCGGGCGGCTGAACTCAACGCGGCGGCATGTATCCGGCCGTCACCGGTTGCTGCGATGATTATGGACATCACGGAATTGCCGATTGCTGGCGAGCGAGACAAACCGGTAGCGGCCCATCTTGTGCTGGGCTGGGACGATGGCCGCGGCAGTGTCACGGATTTCGACTGGGACTACCTGCCAATCCTTGGCTATGGCGTTCGCAATCCAGAGAACGGCGCGTTTACCCTCTACGAAGAACGCGCGGGCACATTGTACCAGCTCGATCAAAAACGCGCCGGCGAACTCGGTCTGGTCGGGCCGGAAGGGCACCTCGCCAGACGTGGACAGCCTACCATTTCGGAATGCCGGTCAGTGCGGCCCTATATCGCCGGATATGCGGAGGCCGATTGTACTTTCGACGATGGCAGGAAACTGAAGCTCTTGGTTGCCTTGGCTGACGCCGCGCTGCCGGAGCCGGCATGGCTTATCGGCAAAAAGCCCTTTCAGGCTGTGCGGTATCCGCCAGACCGGTCGGTCCCGAGAGAACCAACAAAGGCCCGGAAGTTCGGCGATGATCCCGGACCCAGGAGCCGTCTGTAAGCTACGGCGGCAGGTAATCGAGCGCAGATAGTCTGATGGCGAAGCCAACCACCAAGGTTGATCGCATCCGGCAGCTCTCACCCAGTAAATTGGGCATGACTTGGTTAAGCGCCTGAAATCGGCGACAGTAGCCCTAAAATGGCACTCGATTCGACATATCTGGCCGAGTTCAAGGTCAATCTGCTCTCCCTGAGCGCCGAAGAAATGTTCGCACGCTATATTGCGCCGGACACCTGCAGGGGCTTGGTTGACATCGACCAGGCAGAACTTCGGGGCCAGATTGCTGACCACTTCGAGATTACCCCGGAATGCGTGTTGATCGTAGGGTCTGCAAAGCTCGGCTTCACGCTCCGCCACAAGATGGCTAAAAGCCCCGACGAACTGCCCAGGCCGCCGTTCTCTGAGTTCTCGGACAGCTCAGACGTCGACATCGCCATCGTTTCGGACCGGCTTTTCGATGATATTTGGAAAGCGTCCTTCAGATTCTGGCACACCTCTGGCTACGCGAATGCCGGTGCCTATTGGCCGTCCGGTAAATCCTTCCGGGAGTACTTCTTCCGGGGCTGGATGCGTCCGGACCATCTGCCGGCTGAGGGCGGCTTCCGTTATAGATCCGACTGGTTCGACTTCTTCCGGCGCCTGACAAGCGCTCGGGCGGCTGGGGACTATAAGATCAGCGCGGGTCTCTATAGAGAGGCTTACTTCCTGGAAGCCTATCAGACCATCGCCATCAACCAATGCAGGGAAGCCGCAGCATGAAAACATCAGCTGAGAACAGGCGCGTTCGCCAGCTGCTGAGCGGCATCCAGTCCGGTGAGATCACGCCTCGTCCGGATTTTCAGAGAAATCTTGTATGGTCGAATAAGGACAAGGTCGCATTCCTGGAGACCGTTCTCTTGGGTTACCCTTTTCCCGAAATCTATATCGCCGTCGGAGAGGTGAACTTAGAGACGGCAGTCGGAACCGAAATGCTCGTGGACGGGCAGCAGCGCGTCACGACACTCCATCAATATTTCGTTGCCTCGTCTGCACTGACTCTGCGCGACGGAATGCGCCCCTATAGCTCACTGTCGCCGGACGAGCAGCGGGCCTTCCTAAACTATGAGGTCGCCGTCCGGAATTTGGGCATCATCGGGACAGAGGAGATCCGTGAAGTTTTTCGGCGGATCAACTCCACCTCGTACTCGCTGAATGCGATGGAGATCCACAACGCGCGCTATCGTGGCCCCCTTAAACAGTGCGCCGACGACATCGCGGAGGACGATTTTTTCGATCGGCACCACATGTTCAGTGCGCAGGAAATTCGCCGCATGCGAAATTCCGTGTACGGGCTCACCATCGTGATCTGCATGCTCTCCACTTACTTTCATCGAGAGGCCGAGCTTGAAGCGTATCTCCAGAGGTACAATGACGAATTTCCCGAAGACGAAGACGTACGGGCTCGATTTAAACGGACGCGAGATTTCATAGCAGCGTGCAACTTTCCTCCACATTCGCGAGCATGGAAGAAAACCGATTTCTTAGTCCTACTGGTCGAGTTGGATCGCCTTCTTAATAAAGAAGGACGGAAGCTCGACGCAAAGGTTATCGGCTCAGCTGTTGAGCTATTCTACGACCGAGTAGGTTTGGAAATGGTGCAACCGTCCGGCGACGATGACCTACAAACTTATTTCAAGACCACCGTACAAGCCACGAACGACCGGACTAGCCGAGTCAACCGGGGCCGGGTGATACGCAAAGTCATTCTCGACGCCCACGAACGTAGGTCCGCCCCATGACGAGCGCGTGCTGAGGCGCGGTCATGGCCCTAAGTATGCAAGACTTTGCACAGCAGCTAGCCCGCTGTGCGCAATCTCCCCAGGAAGCCGTCGCGTTTATGGAAGCGTTTGCCCGCGTCCGGTTGCTTGGCATCACAAAGGCACTGTCGGCTCCCATTCGGGAGGCTATCGAGGCCGAAGACGCCGCCGCCCCGGATTGGCATGATGCTGATCTCCTTGAAGAGTCGGGTATCGATCCGGCCGAACTCACAGCGACGAATGAACCACAGCGGATGTTCCTGCATATCGATGTAGCGGCCGCCCGGGTGAAAACCGCGATATCCGTCTTCCTCGACATGTCCGGGCTTTCCGACAAGCAGCGGGGAGATCTCTATCCGTGGCTGTCATCGCAGAAGGGTGAGGTTAGCCGCGATGTTCTATCAGACGAAGTCCGCCGCCTTAATAGGCACTTGGCTTGGATTCGGACCACCGGAGTGCGGCCCGAAACATTCCTTGCATATCATCGACATCTTGGGATTCACGGCTCATCGCAGAACTTCAGCGGACAGGTCGGCGCCATGGGCGCGGCCGTCTCGTTTATCGAAGCGCTAGAAGAGGTCTCCAAAGGTTCCATTGTCGAAATTGTGGGCAGCTCACCATCGATGCTGGCCGATCAATCGCCGGAAGCTATTGCGGACTATCTGACAACCGGCTCGAAGAAAGACGTTTCGACGAAACAGATACGAGCACTTGTGCTCAAGAATGGACGGTTCGTCGTGTTTTCGAGTGATCCGGATGTGTCAATTTTCATGCCTTTGGTTCCACTACCAATGAGCGTCACCAGGCCAGGAACTAAGAACGTGAAGGTGATTCCCTTTTCGTCCCCTGGCCACGCGGCTCTCCATTTATACAATCAGGTCCGACAGCATGCGGATCAGAGGCGGCAGAAGTTGCATGAGTTCGCCGTCGGAGAGGTGAAGACTGCGACCGATCCCAGCAATCTGCACGAGCGGCTTGCTCTCGGGTCTCGGGAAACTAAGGTGGAAGTGAATGCCGACAGATTTTTGCTTATGGCGCTCTTGACCAAGGACATCTTGGAAGGCGGTACAGGCAAAAAGAGTGGGCGGGCGCCCCTACAGAACAGGGACACCGTGCGGTTTACCGATGTCTTTAACCTGCACCACGCATGGGGCTGGGATGGGGGACGCGAGCGTCACCCTGGGCATTGGGATACATTCAAAGGCCGCGTGAAGGTGTGGACTGGGCTGTAAAGCCAAGATTGACTTCCTTCATTAGCGTGCAGCCTTCACGGGAACGATGTCCTCGATGCGCAGCGAGGTGTTCGGCATCACGAAATCCGCGGGGTTCGGTCGGCTCCCGGTTTTCATCCACATTGCCAGCGCTGACATTTGGTAGGCGATGATGGGCGGCACGGCGTCGCCGATGTGCCG
>CAINEA010000350.1 GCA_903847525.1 uncultured Acetobacteraceae bacterium
GAAACAGGCCCAGACGATCGTCGAGGCCGGCAAGGCGCTGCAGGCCGCTGGCGTGCTGGCCGCGGATGTGGACGTGGTTGCCGTCACCAACGGATTGATCGACCCGTCCTACCTGGCAAAATTGCCTAAATGAATTTTGCCGCTACACAGTCGGGCGTGACCGCACCCGAACAGATCAGCACGCCTTCCATAGCGCCAGCGCGCATCGAGCCCGCGGGTCCCGCCGCCGGCCGCGCCTGGAAGATCGACTGGATGGTCGCGCTGATCCTTCCGGTGCTGCTCGCCATCGTCTGGGAAGGCGCGGTGCGCTTCGGCTACGCCTCCGGCCGCCTGATGCCGCCGCCATCCCGGTTAGCCGTTACCGCAACGGCGCTGATCCGCAGCGGCGAATTGCAGACCCATATCGCCGCCACCATGGCCCGCGTCGGCCTCGGCTTCCTGTTCGGCGCCATCGCCGGCACCGCGCTCGGCACCCTCACCGGTTCCAGCGCGGCGATGCGCCGCCTGCTCGACCCCTCCATCCAGGCCCTGCGCGCCATCCCCTCGATCGCCTGGGTGCCGCTGTTCATCCTCTGGCTCGGCATTTTCGAAACCTCCAAGCTGGCGCTGGTCTCCCTCGGCGTGTTCTTCCCGGTCTATCTCGGCGTGCTGTCCGCCATCCAGGACGTGGACCGCAAGCTGCTGGAGGTCGGGCGCGTGTTCGGCCTGTCGCCGCTCGCCCAGGTGCGCCGCATCATCCTGCCGGCCATCCTGCCCACCTGGGTCGCCGCCCTTCGCTCCGGCCTCGGCCTCGGCTTCATGTTCGTCCTCGCCGCCGAACTGCTCGGTGCGTCGGAGGGCCTGGGCTACCTGCTGCTCGATGGCCAGCAGATGGGCCGCGCCGATGCCATCCTGGTCGCCATGATCACCTTCGCCATCCTCGGCAAGTTGTCCGACGGCATCCTAGTGGCGCTGGCCCGCCCGGTGCTCCGCTGGCAGGACACGGCAAGGACCCAGCTATGAGCCACCTGACGATCGAAAGCGTCAGCAAGACCTACGCCAACGGCACGCAGGCCTTGGAAAAAATCTCGCTGCGGGCGGAGCAGGGCGAGATCCTGGCCCTGGTCGGCAGCTCCGGCTGCGGCAAGACCACTTTGCTGCGCCTGATTGCCGGCCTGGACCAGGCCAGCGCCGGCAGCATCGCGCTCGATGGCCAGGTCATGGCCGGCACCCATCCCACCATCTCCGCCGTGTTCCAGGAACCCCGCCTGCTGCCCTGGCTGAACGTTGGCAAGAACATCGGCTTCGGCGCCCAGCGCCTGAACAATTCCGAGCGCGACGCCCGCACCCGCGCCCTGCTGGATCGGATCGGCCTCGCCGGCTACGGCGATCATCTGCCGAAGGACCTCTCCGGCGGCCAGCAGCAGCGCGTCTCGATCGCCCGCGCCCTGATCGGCCACCCCCGCCTGCTGCTGCTGGACGAGCCCTTCTCCGCCCTCGATCCCTTCACCCGCGCCAGCCTGCACGATCTGCTGCTCGGCCTGTGGCAGGAACTCCAGCCCAGCGTCGTCAGGGTCAC
>CAINEA010000351.1 GCA_903847525.1 uncultured Acetobacteraceae bacterium
TCGCCGGTGGTGCCGGAGGTGTAGTTCAGCGCGATCGCGTCCCACTCGTCCGCCGGGTTCTGCCAGGCATAGTCTGGATCGCCCTCGAGCAGAAATGCCTCGTAGGTCTTCTCTCCGACCAGCTTGCCGCCGTCGTACATCGGATCGTCGATATCGATGACGATCGGCTTGCCGGCGGCGGACATCGCCGGCATCAGCGCCAGCGCCGCCTCGATCGTTGCGGAATATTCGCGGTCCGTGATCAGCACCTTGGCGCCGCCATGCCCCAGCATGAATGCGAGCGTCGCCGCGTCCAGCCGGGTGTTCAGCGTGTTCAGCACCGCGCCGCACATCGGCACGCCGAAATGCGCCTCATAGATCGCGGGAATGTTCGGGGCCATCACCGCCACGGTGTCGTTCTTGCCGACGCCGCGGCGTGCCAGCGCGGAGGCCAGCCTGCGGCACCTTGCATAGGTCTCGCGCCAGGTCTTGCGATGCGGCCCGTGCACGACCGCGAGCCGATCCGGATAGACATAGGCAGCGCGCTCGATGAACGTCAGCGGTGACAGCGGCGCATAGTTCGCCTGATTCTTCTCAAGTCCGCTGAGATAGGCCGGATTTCCCACCATGATCGTCTCCCTGGTCGCGTTCGGTCAGCTTCCATACACCTGTTGCGGCAGCCAAAGGGTCAGGATCGGCACATAGGTGATGATACCCAGCACGATCAGCAGCAGGATCAGGAACGGAAAGATGCCGCGGATCACCTCGCCCACGGGGGCGGCCGATATCGTCGACAGCACGAACAGATTGAGCCCGACCGGTGGATGGATCAGCCCGATCTCCATGTTGTGGGTGAAGATGATGGAGAAGTGCACCGGATCGACCCCGAGCGGCTTCAAGGCCGGCGCCAGGATCGGCAGCACCAGCAGCAAGGTCGCAACGACTTCCAGGAAGCAGCCCAGGATGAGCAGCAAGACATTGATCGCCAGCAGGAACTGCCAGGTGGAGAAATGATGCTCCAGCACGAAGCTCACCAGTTGGGCGGGCACGCCTGACGCTGTCATCCAGTGGCCAAATGCCAGGGCGCTGGTGATGATCAGCATGATCGTGCCGGCACTGCGCAGCGCGTCGGCGATCACCCACAGCGTACGGGTCCAGTGAAATCCCCGATAGAAGAACAGGCTGATCATCAACGCCACCACGGCGGCGACGCAGGCCGCCTCGGTGACCGTAACGATGCCGCCGTAAATCCCCACCAGAACCACCACGGGAACCGCGACTGCCGGCAGCGCACGGAAGGTCACCGCCATCCGCTGCTTCATCGGCATCCAGTCGTCTTTTGGGAAGTTCCGCCTCCGCGCGTCGTACCAGACCCAGAAGAAGAATGCCGCCGCCTGCAGCAGTCCCGGCAGAATGCCGGCCAGGAACAGCCGAGGCACGGACTGCTCGGCGACGATGCCGTACAGGATCAGCGCCAGGGAGGGCGGAATGACGATGCCGATGGTGCCGGAGGCGCCGATCACACCCAGCGCGAAGCTGCGCGGATAGCCTTTCTCGATCATCGCCGGCAGCAGGATCGTGCCCATCGCCAGGGCGGTCGCCACCGAGGAGCCGCAGATCGCCGCGAACATCGTGCAGGCCACCACGGTGACCAGACCAAGCGAGCCGCGGATGCCGCCCAGCCAGGCCATGGCAACATCCACCAGCGCCTTGGCCACGCCGCCATGGCGCATGAAGGCCGCCGCCATCACGAACAGCGGCAGCGCCATCAGCGTGGAGGAGTTCAGGTGATCGATCATCACCTGCGCCACGCCGATCAATGGCTCGTTGGATACGTAATAAAGTACCGCGGCACAGGTGCCGAGCACGAGAAAGATCGGCGTGCCGGCCGATAACAGGCCGAAGAACAGCACCATGAAGCCGATTGCCCACATGGCGGTTCAGTGCCCCGAAGAAATGGATGCGGCGGACGACGCCGACCCGGTGGGCAGCGTCATGTCCATCGGCAGTTCATGCGCGATCGAGTGGCCGACCGTCATGGTCGCGGGATCGTAGAAGAACAGGAAGCGTACGATCCGCATCGTGTAGCGAACGAACATCAACGCCCCACCGGTCGGCAGCGCGAGATAATAGATCCACATCGGGAATTCGAGCCCGGTGGAACTGCGCTCGTCCAGCATCAGCGAGGTATCGACGATCTCCCAGCCATACCAGACCATGCCGGCACAGAAGGCCAGGGCGATGAGGCAATTGAACACTTCCAGCACCCGCTGCGCCTGCGGGCGCAGCACGCGCAGCACCAGATCCGGGCGCACATGCCCGTCCGTGCGAGCCAGTTGAGAGGATGTGATCATGATCGCCCAGATCATCAGGTAGACGATCACTTCCTCCGCCCAACCGATCGCATGCGCCGGCGCCACGTAGCGTCCGATGATCTGGACCATGCCGACGATCAAGGCGCAGGCGCCGAGCAGACCCACGAGCGTCTGCTCGATCTTGTCCCATAGCTTCATCATCGTACTGGCCCCGGCCCATGCGTCAGGAGGTTACGCCGAGGTCCTGCATCGCCAGCTTGACCATCTCCGGCGAGACCTTGATCTCGGCGGCAGCCTCGTCCTGGCGCTTCATCATCGCCGCGCGCAGGGCCGCGGCGGCTTCCGGCGTTGGGTCATGGAACTTCACGCCGTTGGCCTCCATGATCGCGCGGGCCTCGCGCTGCGCCTGCAACACGTTGGCGCTGTAGGTCGGGATGTTCGCCGCCCAGATGTCGGTGACCAACTTCTGCAAATCGGCCGGAAGCTTGGCCCAGAAGGGGCCGCTCATCATCGGGATGTAGGCGCCGCAGAACTGATGGTCCTCGAAGCCATAGCGCACGCCGGCTTCCCACAGCTTTGCCGCCACCAGGCTCATGTTGGTGGAGACCAGCCCGTCGAACGTCCCCTGCGACAGGGACAGCGGCACATCCGGCCAGGCGGTGGTGTTGGGAATTGCGCCGAGGAAGCGCAGCCGCCACGCGGTGCCCGCACCGCCGGGACTGCGGATCTTCAGGCCCCTGAAATCCTCGGCGGTGACGACTTCCTTGCGGCTGAAATAGCTATTCTGGTAGCCGAGTTCGATCCACTTGCCGAGCAGGTGCACCTTCAGCTTCGCTTCCAGTTCCTGGCCCAGCAGTGCGCCCGCCTTGCCCTCGAGCACCTTGCGGACCTCGTCCGTGGTGCGGCCGTAGAAGGCCGGCAACTGCAGCACGTCCGCATTCGGCACGAAGCCGGTCAGCGTCCAGATCCCTGGTGCTGCCATTTCCACCTGGCCCTGGACCAGCGCCTTGGTGACGTTCAGGTCGGCGAACAGCTGGCCCGATTGGAAAAGCTCGGTCTTGATCCGCCCGCCCGACGCGGCTTCCAGCTTGGCCAGGAAGTCGATGATCCCGACATTGCGCAGATGGCTGGGCGCGGTGTCCAGCGAGCACCGCAGACGGATCGGTTCATCACCGCGAGCCGTGATGATGCCGAAGCCGGTAACGGCGGTGGCCGTGGCCGCGAACCCGAACGCGCGGCGCGATATGCTCTGCTGCATCGACGCAATCCCCCATTGGTTCTTGTTTGCGAACTTCGCCAGAAAGCCCGGCCTGCCGCCAGTGATTGGCGGTGACAGGGCCCTTCGTCAAGAGAGTCGCGCCCGGCAGGCCTAGGCGGCGGTTATCTCCGCCCACAACCGGTCGGCGCCAGCGGCGGTCATGTGGCGGCCGACCAGCAGGTTCCACTCGGTCTCGTTGCCGAACTCGTCGCGCCACGACCAGAGGCGCTTGGTAAAGAAATGCAGGCTGTGCTCGTAGGTGAACCCGATCGCCCCATGCGCCTGGTGCGCAATGCCGGCGGAGACGGAGGCCGCCTCGCCGCAGCGCGCCTTGGCGGCGGCGATCGGCAACACGCGCACACCGTTGGCCACGCCTTCCGCCGCCAGATCCGACGCCGCGACGGCGGCGGCGGTATGGCCGGCCATTACCGCGAGGTTCTGCTGCACCGCCTGGAACTTGCCGATCGGACGGCCGAACTGCACCCGGTCCATCGCGTATTGACAGGTCGTGTCGACGATCTTCGTCAGCGCGCCGGCAATCTGCAGCGATCGCATCGCCGCACCGGCCGCATGCAGGGCGGCAAAGCCAATTCCCTTCGCTGCGGGTGCCGCGAAGTCGATGTCCGCATCGACCGTGATCGTGTCGCGCGGTTCTTTGGCCAGATTCTCGCCATGCGCCACGGTAAAGCTGCCGGCGGGCAGCAGCGCGACATGCGGATGATGGTTGTGCTCGGCCAGCACGGCGATCGCGGCAACATCGCGCGCCCACGGTATGCGCGTGGCGGTGCCGGCAATGTGCCAGCCAGTGGCGGTCTTGGTCAGCGTCAGCCGGTCCTTGGCGGTAACCGGTGCGATGCTCAGCGGGCCGTCGGGAATATCGATCCGCGCGCCCGCGAACAGCCAGCTCGCCAGCATTGTCTCGGCCAGCGGCAGCGGCAGCGCGAACTCCCCGGCCACCCGCAGCAGGGACAGGGCATCCGCGATATCGACGCCATAACCGCCGAAATCTTCCGGCACCATCGCGCGGTGCAGGCCGGCATCCTCGACCGCCACCCAGGCGGCCTTCTGGAACACGCCCTTCTCCGCCTCGCGCAGGTGCTTGGCCTCGCAGTATTCCCCGAACAGCTTGGTCGCTGTTTCGCGGAGCATGTCAGTGGTCGAGTCCATCCCGTTTATGCCTTCTTCTCGGTCTCGGTAGGTGCAAGGCTAGCAGCATCGCGCTGAAGCGAAAGAGAGGATACGCATGTCGGATATCGAAGTGGCGGCACTGGCGGCGGCGGTAGCGGCACAGACCGGGTTGGCGGCGGGTCTGTTCGACGTGCTGCGCGCCGACAGCCTGGACGAACCCGGCGTTACCCGCGACCCCTACGGTCCCGGCGAGCAGCGCGCCCACGCGACGGTTACCGAGACCGCCCTGCGGATGGGCCTGCATGTGGAGCAGGACGACGCCGCCAATACCTACATGACGCTGCCCGGCCGTGATCGCACCGCTCCGCGCGTGATCGTTGGCTCGCATTTGGACAGCGTGCCCCATGGCGGCAATTTCGACGGTGCCGCCGGCGTGGTGGCGGGCATCGTGGCGGTGGCAGCGCTCAAGCAACTCGGGATCACGCCATCCTGCGACCTGACCGTGATGGCGATCCGCGCCGAGGAAAGCGTCTGGTTCCAGGTCTCGTATATCGGCAGCCGCGGCGCCCTCGGCACCCTGCCGGACGGCGCGCTGGACGTTCGCCGCCGCGACACCGGGCGCACGCTGGCCGAGCATATTTCCGATTGTGGCGGCGACCCGGTAGCGCTGGCGGCGGGCAAGCGCTTCATCGACCCCGCCAAGGTGCGCGCCTATCTGGAAGTCCATATCGAACAGGCGCCGAGCCTGGTCGAAGCCGGCCGTCCGATCGCGCTGTGCACCGGCATCCCCGGTACCTTCCGCTACCCCGACGCCCGGATCGAGGGCCAGACCGACCATGTCGGCACCCCCCGCCGCTTCCGCCGCGATGCCGCTTTGGCCGGCGCGGACTTCGCTTTGGCGCTGGAAGGGATGTGGGAGGAACGCGAGGCCGCCGGCATTCCGATGGCCTGGACGCTGGGCAAGTTCCATACCGACGTAGCAAGTCACGGCATGACCATCGTGCCGGGAGAGTTCCGCTTCTCGCTGGATGTCCGCGCCTACGACGAAGCCGTGCTTGCCGATCTGGATCGGCGCGTCGACGCGATCATTGCCGGCATCGAGCAGCGCCGCGGGGTCAAATTCCATCGCGGCGCGAAAGCCGGCGCCAAGGTCGGCCCGGTCGATCCCGCGATTAGCTCTGCCATGGAGGTAGGTGCCGCAGCGCTCGGCATCCCCCTGCTGCATATCGGCAGCCCCGCCTCGCACGACGGTGCGGCCTTCGCGGCCGAGGGTGTGCCGATGGCGATGCTGTTCGTGCGCAACGAAAACGGCAGCCACAACCCGCGCGAGGCGATGGAGGTTGCCGACTTCATGGAAGCCTGCAAGGTGCTGACGCTATGGCTGGTGGAGAACCTTGGCTGAGCGCAGCGCCCAGCGAAGGCCTCCATCCAGCGGCTACGCCTTCGGCAGCTGCCAAAACCAGCGCGTCGCCTCAAAACTCGCCTCGTTGCGGGAAATGCCGATGTCACGCAGCATGTGCTCGTCCATTTCCAGCAACTCACGCCTTGTGCTCAGCACGCGCCAGGCAACGCCAGCCTCATGCGCCACACGGCTCAGCAGCGGACGGACGCGCGCGGCGATGTCGCTGGGTGCGGTGAAGGCGGGTTGAAGCATTTGCATCGCGGACATGACTGGCTCCTCTGTGTTGCAGTCGATGCACCTTATCTAGGCCGTCACTTGCTATAAGAAAAACGAATTGAATTGATGGCTGCCATCAATAATACTGATGACATGTCCCAACTCGCGACGCTCGATCCCGACCTGCTCCGCAGCTTCGCCTTCGTCGCGGAGGAGCGCAGCTTCACCCGCGCCGCCGAGCGCGTCGGCCGCACGCAATCGGCGATTTCTATGCAAATTCAACGGCTTGAGACCTTGCTCGGCCAGAAGCTGCTGCTGCGTGGCAAGGGCGGCAGCGTGCAGCTCACCCCGCACGGCAATTTCCTGCTCGACAAATCGCGCGAGCTGCTGGCGATGAACGACCAGATCTGGTCCGCCTTCCGCGCCCCTGCCATGCACGGCACGCTGCGCCTCGGCTCGCCCGACGATTATGCCCTCCGCTATCTGCCCACGATTCTCAAGCGCTTCGCCGACAGCCGCCCCGGCGTCGACGTCGATGTGCTCTGCGCCCCCTCTGAAGACCTGCGCGAAAGGCTGATCAGCGGCGACCTGGACCTGACCCTGATCTCCGAGGGCAGCGAACCGCCGCGCTGGCCGTTCACCGAGCTCTGGCGCGGCAAGCTGCTCTGGATCACCTCCGAACGCCACGCCCCCCACCGCCAAGATCCGCTGCCCCTGGCGCTCGCGCACAAGGGCTGCTCCTGGCACGCCGCCGCGATCAGCGCGCTGGAACGCGCCGGCCGCCGTTCCCGCGTCGCCTACACCTCCGGCACCCAGGTCGGCACCCACGCCCCGGTCCTGGCCGGCCTAGCGGTCACCGTCTCCACCATTTCCTGGGTTCCCGAAGGCTTGCGCATCGTCCGCCCCGATGAAAACCTGCCGGAACTGCCGGAATTCGGGATTCTGCTGGTGAAAGGCCGGTCGCCGAACCAACCGCTGACCGACATCCTGGCGGCCCACATCACCGAGACGTTCCGTCAGGAAATGAGCCGACAACAAAGGGCTGCCTGACGCCCAAACCCTGCTATCTAATGCGGGACAACAGAAAGGAACAAGTCGATGTCCGATTTAACCGCCAACGGCCGCCACGGCCTGGGCTACGCTCCTGTTGCACGCAAATGGGGCTGGTTCGTTGCCCTCGGCATCGGACTGATCGCCGCTGGCCTGTTCGCCTTCGCCGACACCGTGGCCTTCACCCTGATCAGCACGATCTTCATCGGCGCCTCGTTCCTCGTCGGCGGCATATTCCAGGTGATCCACGCCTTCATGACCAAGGGCTGGGGCGCCTTCGCGCTGGCTAATTCCAGCGACACTTTCCTCATCCTGCGTGCCTCCACCGTGATGACCGGGAAATCGTTGAATGAGTTGATCAAAAGCAACACGTCCATCTCCGCCATTGTCGGAGA
>CAINEA010000352.1 GCA_903847525.1 uncultured Acetobacteraceae bacterium
CGGCGACGTGTCCGCCTATATTCCGACCAACGTGATCTCGATCACCGACGGCCAGATCTTCCTGGAAACGGAACTCTTCTTCAAAGGCATCCGCCCGGCGGTGAACGTCGGTCTGTCCGTGTCCCGCGTGGGTTCCGCCGCGCAGGTGCGTGCCATGAAGCAGGTTGCCGGCCGCATCAAGCTGGAACTGGCGCAGTATCGCGAAATGGCCGCCTTCGCCCAGTTCGCCTCGGATCTCGACGCCTCCACCCAGCAGCTTCTGGCCCGTGGCTCGCGCCTGACCGAACTGCTGAAGCAGCCGCAATATCGCCCGGTTCCCGTGGAAGAGCAGGTTATCGGCCTGTTCGCCGGTGTGCGCGGCTACCTCGACAAGCTGGACATCGGCCGGGTCGGCGCCTTCGAGAGCCAGCTCCTGACCGAGATCAAGTCCCGCGAGCCGAAGCTGATCGACGCCATCCGGATCGACAAGGAAATCAAGCCGGAGACCGAGAAGTCCCTGGTGGCCTTCCTGGATGCGTTCGCCAAAAGCTTCGTCTGATCTGTTAGTAGCGGGACCGCTCCATGCCCAGCTTGAAGGACCTCCGCGTCCGCATCAACAGCGTGAAATCGACGCAGAAAATCACCTCCGCCATGAAGATGGTGGCGGCAAGCAAGCTTCGTCGCGCGCAGCAGCAAGCCGAGGCGGCCCGCCCCTATGCGGACCGGATGGAGCGCATGATGAGCTCCGTCGCCAGCTCCGTGATCGGCTCGCCGACCGCGCCGAAGCTGATGGTCGGCACCGGTGCCGACAAGGTGCACCTGCTGGTTTCGGTCACCGCCGATCGCGGCCTAGCCGGCGCATTCAACTCCAATGTCGGCCGCGCCACGCGTAACTTGGCGCGCAAGCTCGAATTGGAAGGCAAGACGGTCAAGATCTACTGCGTCGGCCGCAAGGGCCGCGACTATCTCAAGCGCGAGATGAGCCGGCTCATCATCGGTGACGTGTCCTATGCCGGCAAGAAACGGTTGGAATTCTCGGATGCCGAGGATATCGGCGTTCGAATCAGCGCGATGCTGAACGCCGGCGAGATCGATGTCTGCACGGTCGTCTACAACCGCTTCCAGTCGGTGATCGCCCAGGTCACCACCGAGATGCAGCTGATCCCGATGCCGATGCCGGAAGTCTCCGACACCGCCGCGTCGGGCACCACGGCCCAGTACGACTACGAGCCGGATGAGGAAACCATCCTCGCCCGCCTGCTGCCACAGAACCTGAACATCCAGATCTATCGCGCGCTGCTGGAATCCGCCGCCGGCGAACACGGCGCGCGCATGACCTCGATGGACAACGCCACCCGCAACGCGGGCGACATGATTAAGCGCCTGACGCTTAACTACAACCGCGCGCGCCAGGCCAACATTACCCGTGAACTGATCGAGATCATCTCCGGCGCCGAAGCGCTCTGAGATCGGTCCGGTTGCATAGATACAGATAAAGACAGGAGCTTCAGCCATGGCGAAGAACAATGTCGGACGCGTGACACAGGTGCTCGGCGCCGTCGTGGACGTTCAGTTCGACGGGGATCTGCCGTTCATCCAGAACGCGCTGACCAGCATGATCGACGGCCGCGCGCTGGTCTTGGAAGTGGCTCAGGAGCTTGGTGAGCGCACCATCCGCGCCATCGCCATGGACAGCACCGACGGAATGGTCCGCGGCCAGGAAGTTGTGGACACCGGCGCCCCGATCATGGTGCCCGTCGGTCCCCAGACCCTCGGCCGCATCCTGAACGTGATCGGCGCGCCGATCGACGAGCGCGGACCCGTTCATGCCGCAAGCAGCATGCCGATCCATCGCTCTGCCCCCGCCTTCGACGAGCAGTCCTCCTCCGCCGAGATCCTTGTGACCGGCATCAAGGTCGTCGATCTGCTCTGCCCCTACTTGAAGGGCGGCAAGGTCGGGCTGTTCGGCGGCGCCGGCGTGGGCAAGACCGTGCTCATTCAGGAACTGATCAA
>CAINEA010000353.1 GCA_903847525.1 uncultured Acetobacteraceae bacterium
ATGGCCGGCAAGGGCCTAAAGCTTGCCCTGCACGCCGTCGGCGAACCATTTCATTTCCAAGATGTCCTTGTCGCTCATCGAGGCGCCGGCGGCGACCACCTGCTTGCCGGCCTGATCGTGGATCGGCCCGCTGAACGGCTTCAGCGTGCCGGTCGAAATCGCGGCGATCTTCGCGTCCGCTTCCACCTTCACCTCGGCCGGTACGATGGCGTTGTAGGGCGCCATCTTGATCATGCCTTCCTTGAAGCCGCCCCATGTGTCGTCCGACTTCCAGGTGCTGGCCAGCGCCGCCTTCACCCGCCCGATATAGTAGCCGCTCCAGTCCATCGTCACCGCGGTTAGGCAGGTCTTTGGGCCGTATTTCGCCATGTCGGAGTTATAGCCGATCGTCATGATCCCCTTTTCCTCCCCCGCCTGCACCACGGCGGTGGAATCCGTATGCTGGGTCAGGAAATCCGCACCCTGGGCGATCAGCGTGTCCGCCGCCGCCCGTTCCTTGCCGGGATCGAACCATGAACTCGTCCACACCACCTTCACCTGCGCCTTCGGATTGACCGATCGGGCTCCAAGCAGGAAGGCGTTGATGCCCTGCACCACCTCGGGGATAGGGAAGGCGGCGACGTAGCCGACGATGCCCGTCTTGCTCATCCGCCCGGCAATCACGCCGGCGACGTAACGGCCTTCATAGAACCGCGCCGAATAGGTCGCCAGATTGGGCAGGCGCTTATAGCCGGTGGCGTGCTCGAACCGCAGCTTCGGAAACTGCCCGGCTACTTTCACCATCGGGTTCATATAGCCGAATGATGTCGCGAAGATCAGTTCGTTGCCGGAACTGGCGAGCTGGCGGATCACCCGCTCCGCATCCGCGCCTTCTTCGACCTTCTCCACGTAGCTGGTCGTCACCTGACCAGCCAGGGCCTTGTCCACCGCCCGCCGGCCGAGCTCGTGCTGATACGTCCAGCCGGCATCGCCGATCGGGGAGACATAAACAAAGGCGACCTTCAGGGGCGTCACCGCCGAAGCGCCGCGTCCCGCCAGGCCTGCCGCGACCGGAGCTGCCAGGGCGGAGCGCAGCAGGGTCCGCCGGGTCGGAAGCAGGGAGTTGGTGAACATGGGGCGTGTTTCCTTTTCGCGGGTAAATGACATCAGGCAGTGGGATGGAACGGCTTGCCCAGGGCAGCCGGGGCATTGAGCTTCAGGCGCACGGCATCGCGCGATATCAGCACCAGCACAAGGATGGTGGCGAGGTACGGCAGCATGGCCAACAGATGCGGCGACACCGACAGGCCCCAGCCTTCGGCCTGGAACTGGGCGATCGTGACGAAGCCGAACAGCCAGGCGCCAATCACCAGCCAGCCCGGCTTCCAGGTGGAGAACACCACCAGAGCCAGGGCGATCCAGCCACGCCCGGCCACCATGTTCTCGGTCCACATCGGCGTATAGGACAGCGAAAGGTATGCCCCGGCCAGCCCGCTCATCGCGCCGCCGAACATCGTCGCGGCATACCGGATGCGTATCACCGAATAGCCGAAGGCGTGCGCGACATCGTGCGACTCCCCAACGGCGCGCAGCACGAGGCCAGGGCGCGTGCGGTAAAGGAACAGCTGCACCATCACAGGGGCCGCCAGCGACAACCAGACCAGCGGATCCAGCAGCATCAGTTGCTGCACGAACGCTGATGCCTCGCTTAGGGGCCGCGCAGGAATAAGAGATTCGGGTTGGATTTTTCTCGGGTAGAGGATTCCGGCTCGGCTGTGCAGTGGCTACGGTTCGCGGATGATCGACGAGAACGCGATCCGCACGCGATATGCGGCCATCAGAGACC
>CAINEA010000354.1 GCA_903847525.1 uncultured Acetobacteraceae bacterium
GCCCCGATACTGCCAACTCGGACGCCGCTGGATCGGAAGCGGCCGAATGAGCGTCAACCAGACCCGTAACTGGCGTGCATCGGTGCTGACGCTGTTCCCGGAGATGTTTCCGGGGCCGCTCGGCCTGTCTTTGGCCGGTCGGGCGATGGCGGGTGGGGTTTGGTCGCTGGACGCGGTGCAGATCCGCGACTTCGCGACCGACAAGCACCGCAGTGTCGACGACACGCCGTTCGGCGGCGGGGCGGGCATGGTGCTGCGGGCGGATATCGTTGATCTGGCCTACGTATCAGTGGCGGATGAGCGGCCCAGGGTGTTTCTAACGCCCCGTGGGCGGCCGTTCACCCAAGCGGATGCACGCCGGTTCGTTGCCGGGCCCGGCGTGGTGCTGCTGTGTGGCCGTTACGAAGGGGTCGATCAGCGCGCGATCGAGGCCCGGGACTGGGAGGAAATTTCCATCGGCGACTATGTGCTGTCGGGTGGTGAACTCGCCGCTTTGGTGTTTCTGGATGCCTGCGTGCGCCTGCTGCCGGGCGTGATGGGGGCGGCGGAAAGCGCGGAGGAGGAAAGCTTCTCCGGAGAATTGCTGGAATACCCGCACTACACCCGTCCGGCCGAGTGGCAGGGGCGCGGCGTGCCGGGGGTGTTGCTGTCGGGCGATCATGGCGCGGTCGCGGCGTGGCGACAGCTTCAGGCGGAAAAGATCACGCGGGAGCGCCGGCCCGATCTTTGGGCTCGCTACGTGGCTCGCCCCAGGAGCAAGGAAGCTCGGGCCGAACAAACAGTTTTTGCAAATCAGGCATCGGTTGCCACTCGGGCAACCGCGCCGTAAGGGATCAGGACAGAGGACAGAACCATGAACATCATCCAGCAATACGAAGCCGAAGAGATCGCTCGCTTGAGCGCGCTGCGTGCCGTTCCCGCCTTCGCGCCCGGCGACACGCTCCGTGTGGCGGTGAAGGTGGTCGAAGGCGAGCGTTCGCGTTTGCAGAATTTCGAAGGCGTTTGCATCGCCCGTTCCAACAAGGGCCTGAACAGCAACTTCACCGTTCGCAAGATCAGCTACGGCGAAGGCGTGGAGCGCGTGTTCCCGCTCTATGCGCCGACGATCGCCGAGATCGCCGTTGTGCGCCGTGGCGATGTGCGCCGCGCGAAGCTGTATTACCTGCGTGGCCGCTCGGGCAAGTCCGCGCGCATCGCCGAAAAGGCCCGCGTGATCGTTCCCGTAACGGGTTCGGCCGCGCCGGCGAAGGTGGATACGCCCGCCGCCGAATAAGGCTGGCTGGGTTTGACTGGATAAAGGGGGAAAAACGAGATGACCGGAACTGCACCCAGAACGCTGTTCGACAAGATATGGGACAGTCATGTTGTGGATCAGATGGGGGATGGCACCGTCATCCTCTATATCGACCGGCATCTCGTGCATGAGGTTACCAGCCCGCAGGCCTTCGAAGGGTTGCGGCTGGCCGGGCGCAGGCTGCGCCGGCCGGATGCGACGATCGCGGTGGCCGACCACAACATCCCCACCGTCGGATCGCGCCGCCCGGCCGACATCAAGGA
>CAINEA010000355.1 GCA_903847525.1 uncultured Acetobacteraceae bacterium
GTACATCCGCTGCGGCCGAAACCTGCACCTTCAGGCCGTTCACCTCGAAAGCAATCATGCCATCCCCCCGGATACGCCCATCTCGACGAACAGCTTAGCGGTTCGTGGCGTGGACGCCAGGGTATGGCGGTTAGGTAAGGCGGTCAGGCTGCGTCCATGGCGCGGGCAACCGCAAGCAGGTCGAGGTCGGCGCCCCCGCCGCCGATGATGGACAAACCGACCGGCGCACCGTCCACAATTGCTCCGGGCAAATTCACCTGCGGCACGCCGGTCAACCCGCCATGGCTGGTCAGGCAGGAAATCCGGTCACGCGGATGTGCCAACGCCGAAATGGACAATCCGAGCTTAGGGGCTGGAAACGGCGTGGTCGGCAGGCACAGAATGGTGCCGGCCGGCAGCAACTGGCGCATGCGTGCCTTGGCCTCGATCCGCATCAGCGCCGCACGGCTGCGATCGTGGCTGGTAAACGACGATCCCATCACAAGGCCGCTGGCAACGCCGAAGGCGAAACGAGGATTCCACTGATCGATCCAGGGTTGGAATGTCGCCCAGGCCTCGCTCGACTGGCCAACGCGCTGTGCCCATTGCCAGACGGACAGGCCCGGCGGTGCCAGGATCTCCTCGCGGCTGTGGCCGATCAGCTTGCGAAGGCGATCGACCATCGGTTCCAGCGCGTGGCGCACATTTTCATCCGCGAAGCCGAATGCGTCGATGGCCACGACCAGGCGCGTCGGCAGATGGTCCGGCAGAGCCGCGCCGAACACGGCCTCGCCCACGCGGGCAAAAGTTGCACCATCACGCGCGAACCAGCCCACCGTGTCGGAACTCGGCGCCTGCCGCGTGATACCGGAAAAGTCGATCCGCCCATGCGTGGGCCGGATGCCGTACAAACCGCAGAAGCTGGCGGGCACTCGAACAGAGCCGCCGGTGTCGGTACCCAATGCAAAGTCGCAAACCCCGCCGGCCACCGCGGAAGCCGACCCGCTGGAGGATCCTCCCGGCACCCGATTTGGCGCACGCGGGTTGATCGGCGTGCCGGTATAGGGATTTTCGCCGAGGATCCCGAGCGATACCTCATCCGTCGCGGTCTTGCCGATTACGCCGGCGCCGGCCTGTAATAACCGGTCCACGATCCAGGCATGCGACTCGGGTATCGGGTGTGCGCGCTGCCAGTCCGGATTGCCGCCGCCCGTCGGTACTCCGGCGATGTCGATCAGATCCTTGACCGCGAAACTCAGGCCATCCAGCGCCCCACCCGCCTTGCCCTGTATCGTGCAACGCGGACCGGGGACGAAGGCATTGAGCGCGTCATCCATATGCGGGTTTGTCGATAAGGCTCACATGCGCTGCCACAATTCGCCATCCCTGGGGAAATCGCACCCAGGACTGCATTTGCCGGCCGATCTTTCCGGACATGGACACCCGGTCAAACAAGGTCGACGCGATGGCGAAATCACGCCCATAGGTGCTGATCACGGTGCGCGATAATGTCCGCGCCAAACCGACGGGCGAACGTCCGGCGCGGAAGGCCTGGATTTCCTTCGCTCCGTATAAGTTCTCGTTGATGCCATACCGGATCGTCTGCGGCAGGTCCGAGAACATCGCCGTCAGCCCTTCGACATCATTGCTCATCAGAGCTACCTCATAGGCGGCGAAACAAGCCTCCACCTCGGCAACAATTTCCGGCAGATCGACTTCCATCATTCCCCCTCTAACCTGTTGGTGTGAACATATTGGCCGGCCGCGGCGCCCGGGCGATCCCAGCCGCTTCCAGAGCATAGGCAACCTGCAGCGCGATGTCCTCCCGCCACGGAGCGGTGATGACCTGCACCCCGATCGGCAGCCCGCCTTGCAACGGGATGGGCACGGCTGCCACCGGCAATCCAATGAACGAGATCGGCTGGGTAAAGAGTCCAAGATTGGGCCGCACCGGTAATTCCACGCCATCCAGCAGGAAGGTCTTCTGGCCAATCAATGGCGCCGTGCAGGGCGTGGACGGCGCCAGGATCACATCGATCTCGTCGAATATCCGCAGCATCGCGTCGCGATACCAGCGCCGGAATTTCTGCGCCTGCACGACGAACGGCGCTGGAACCATGGCGCCGGCGATCAACCGGTCACGCACATCGGGATCGAAATCCCGCGGCCGATCGCGTAGCCGCTGCAAATGCAGCGCGGCCCCCTCGGTCGTTGTGATGACATAGGCAGCGGCACGGGCTCGGGCGACTTCTGGCAATTCGATTTCCGTCGCAACCGACAGGGCCTCCGAAACCTTGTCCATGGCCTGGGATGCTTCGGGAAAGGCCCCCTGCCGGAAATATCCGCCGGCCCGCGCAATCCGCAGTCCACCAATGCCAGAGACGAGCTTGCCCAATGTCGGCTCGGCCTTGCGCGGTGCGCAGCCGGGATCGCCGGCATCGGGCCCCTGCATCGCATCATAGGCCAGAGCCAGATCACGCACCGAACGCGCGAATGGGCCCAGATGGTCCAGGCTGGAAACGAACGGGAAGCTGCCGGTGCGAGGCAACCGGCCGAAAGTCGGTTTCAGTCCGAATATCCCGCATAGCGAGGACGGCACCCGGATGGACCCATTCGTATCCGATCCCAGCGCCAGCGGTACCAGCCCCCCCGCCACCGCCGAGCCCGAGCCGCCCGACGAGCCGCCGCTCATTCGCGCCAGATCATGCGGGTTGCGCGATGGCCCGTCATGCAGGTTCTCGCCGGTGAAATCATAGGCATATTCGCCCATGTTCAGCGCCCCGACGCAGATCGCCCCGGCCGCCTCCAGCCTGGTGACCAGCACGCAATCGGCCGAGGCCGGCGGATGATCGCGGTTGATCCGGCTGCCCGACAGCGTGGGTATTCCCTCGATGTCGATCAAATTCTTCACCGCGAACGGCACGCCGGCCAACCGGCCAACACGCTGGCCTGCCGCGCGCATGGCATCCACCGCCACCGCGCGGGCCATGGCCCGGTCGGCGGTCACTTCGGTGAATGCGTTCAGGACCGGATTGGCCAAACGAATTCTTTCCAGCGCCGCTGCGGTAACATCCACTGCTCGCGCCTTGCCGGAATTCACCGCCGTCGCGATGCTGCCGGCGTCGCGCCAGTCAACTTCGCTCCAGGCTTCCGTGGCGGCTTGGGATTGCATCTTTGCTTTCTCCCGCGTTTTCAGGAGGAGAAAATCGGAGCCGGTTCCGCCTCGTCCGGCAATTCGAACTCGCCCACTAATGACGCCATCCGAATAGAAATTTCCAGATGAAACCGTACTGGCCCCAACCAAGTGGGATCGACCTCCAGGCCCAGCACCGACGCTGCGGCGCCGATATAGATATCCAGATCCATTTGTGGCCGGGTCATTTAAGTTCCAGTATCGTATTGTCGTTGAGCTTGGACTGGTTGGCGCCCGGCACCATCCGCCGCGCGCAGGCTGGTGCCGGTGCAACTGTCAGGCTTTGCGGTGGGTGAAATGCCCGACCGGGAAAGCACCGCCGCCAACGTTGCGCTGGCCCTCCGCGATCGGGGATTGGCTCGGGGCGATTGCTCATGCGGGTTGGCTCGCATGGGCCAGCCAGGCACGCCAGCCGCCATGGCTCGAAATGTCCGGCGCATCGGTGATGCCCGCAGATTCGGCAAGAAACCCAATGCACGGCCCGTCCTCCAACGCTACGGTGCCGAAGCCAAGCGGTGGTGGCACCTGCGCGAGCAACGTGCCGATGGCACTGGTCGGCAGGGCCCAAACCTCGCCGGCGATGGCTACCCCGGGTTCTGCCCTCAGCATGCCAGGCCGATTGCCGAGTGCATGCAGGCGATAGGCGGAAACTGTCTGGGCATCGTGTATGAAGCGCCCGCCCAGTGCCGTCACCTGATGGTTCAACCCAAGTCCCGACATATGCGCGCCGATGCAGAATAGCCTGGTCTCTCCGGCCTGGATTTCCGAGACCGGCAAGGGCGGAAGGTTGCGGGCACTGTTGCGATGGATCCGGTCCGCGAGTGCGGCCAAACGTCCCTCGGACCAGGCCGGTCCGATCAAGGTCACGCCAACTGGTAGGCCATCCGATCCCATTCCCGCCGGCACGGCGATGGCCGCGAGGTCACAAAGATTGACGAAATTCGTGAACGTCCCGAGCCGCGAATTGGGCCCGATCGGGTCGGCCTCCAACTCGGCCAGGGTCGGGCAAAATGGCGCGGTCGGTAGCAGCAATGCGTCAATGGTGGAGAACATTTCCGCCGCGAGCCGCCGCGCCTTCGCCAGCGCGTGGAACGCATCAAACGCATCTACCGTGCGTCGGGCAAAGCCGGCTTGCAGGATTTCGCGGGTGACGGGGTGGACAGACTCTGGTGCCTGTTCGATCACTTCCCGCAACGCCGCCGTGCGCTCGGCCACCCAGGGGCCGTCATAGAGCAACCTGGCGATTGCGAGGAACGGGGAAATATCCACGGTCCTGGCCGGGAACAACGAACCTGTCTCGGCATAGAGCCGGGCCACCTCTGGGGCGCACAGCTCGGTGACATCGGCCATGCCGATTCGTACAGCTGGCGGCAGGGCGCCCGCCGACAAGTGTGCAAAAGGTGCGGTTCGGCAATAGGGATCGGTCGAGTCGAAGCCTGCGATGGCGCGCTGCACCCGCAGCGCCTCCTCGATGCTATGCGCAAACACCGAAATCGTGTCGATCGACCGGCACGCCGGCACCATCCCAGTGGTGGAAACGCTGCCGATGGTCGGCTTCAACCCGACAATATTGCCGAACGCTGCCGGGACCCGTCCGGACCCTGCCGTATCGGTGCCGAGTGCGAAATCGACGATTCTCGCCGCCACCGCAACGGCGGACCCGGAGGAGGAGCCACCCGGGACGTAAGCTGGATTAAACACATTGCGCGGCGTGCCGTACGGGCTGCGACTCCCCACGAGTCCGGTCGCGAACTGGTCAAGGTTGGTCTTGCCGACCAGCAGAGCGCCGGCGTCCAGAAGGCGTTGCACCGCCGGCGCAGAGGCCGCTGGCGTATAGGCATAACCGGGGCAGGCAGCCGTCGTCGGCATTCCCGCTACGTCGATGTTGTCCTTAACCGCGAATGTCTTGCCCCAGAGCGGCCGATCCTGTGGGCCTTCGGCTTGCAGCGTGGCGGCACGCTCCAGCAGGGAATCGTCAGGCACTCTGGTTATCCAGATCGCGGGATCTGCGTGAAGGCGGTCTGCTGACAGCGTGGCTTCGGCGGAGGCGATCGGCTTCATGGCCGGCCAGAGCTTCGTTCAGGACAGAGAATGCGGACTACCAAGATGCTGCTCCCCAGCCGGCGACGCGGCCGTCAGGAAGTTCACAGCAACCGCCGTGCCAGTTCTCTGAGCTTAGCCTCTTGCAAGACCCTGCGCGCCTTGAGCAGACTCCAGATTGGCTAGTTTCTAATCATGCTTGTCGTGCTGGGGCTGAAATCCTGGGCAGGCCGCTATTGTCAGGGCTGACAAGGCTGGCGCGCGCGTCGTCCTGGCCGCGACCCTGGCGTGATCGAGGCTTCCAAGAATAAATCCCCGCTTTGCCGCGGGCGTCATCGGAGGTTAGGCTGCGCGTAACAGCCATTCTAGGCCGGTGGGGGAGAAACAATGTTTTACGAGCTGCGGACCTATACGTTCCATCAGGGAAAAATGCCCGAGTATCTCAAGCTGGCGGAAACCGTCGGCCGACCGGTGCGGGGCAATGATTATGGCACCGTGCACGGCTATTGGACCGCGGAGTTCGGCACGCTCAATCAGGTCTGGCACCTCTGGAGCTACGCGAGCTACGAGGAACGCGAGGAAAAGCGCAAGGCGCTCGCCCAGAACCAGCGCTGGATCAAGGAATACGTGCCCGTCATCCGCCCGCTGATGGTCCGCCAGGATATCCGGTTCCTGAACATCGTGTCCGATCTGAAAGTGCCGGAGTCGACCGGAGGTATTTATGAACTGCGAATCTATCGCACCCATCCGGGCATGGCGGGTCCCTGGGCGCAGCTGTTCAAATCCTATTTTCCGGTGCGGGAGAAATATTCGAAGAATGTCGGCCTGTGGACCGGCGAAGCGCCGCAGCCCAATGAGGCCGTGCACCTGTGGAACTATCCGGACCTGAACAGCCGGATGGCGACACGGGCGAAGGTGGCGGCCGATCCGGAATGGCAGGAGTTCCTGAAAAAGGGCGCCGGCAGCATTGCCGAGATGCATTCCACCCTGCTGATCCCGACATCCTATTCGGCGATGAAGTAGTTTCATGTATCGGGGCACAGATCTCCCGAGCGACGGGCTGATTGCCGTCGTCAAGCGCGACTGTCCGACCTGCGTGTTGACCGCTCCTGTCCTCGGCGATTTCGTGCAACGCACGGGTTTGGCAGTTTATACCCAGGACGATCCGGATTTCCCGGAAACGGTACCCGGACGGATCGATGACACGATGCTGGACGTGTCGCACAGGCTGAGGATCGAAATCGTGCCGACCCTGATCCGCATGCGCGGCGGACAGGAGATGGACCGTACCTATGGCTGGGATCGGGCCGAATGGGAACGCGTGTCGGGGCTCACCGCCATCGGGCCGGATCTGCCGATGTCGCGCCCCGGCTGCGGTGCGAAGAACATCGAACCAGGGATCATCGAGAAGCTGAAGATCCGGCACGGCGAAACGGGCCTCGCCTCCCGCCGGATCGAACTCGGTGGCGGCGAGGACGAGATCGAGGCGATGTTCGACCGCGGCTGGTCCGATGGTCTGCCACTGGTGCCGCCCACCGAAGAACGAGTGCTTCGGATGTTGAGTGGCACCGCGCGCGACCCGCAGGAGGTGATCGGCCTGTGTCCGCCTGACCTTGTGCCTGCCACAGTGGAAAAGATCGCCATCAACGCCGTGATGGCCGGCTGCAAACCGGAATATCTGCCCGTCGTGCTGGCGGCGGTAGAGGCGGTCCTGGATGAGCCTTTCGCCATGCACGGCGTGCTGGCGACAACGATGTATGTCGGCCCCGTCGTGGTCGTGAATGGCGCGGTACGGCGCCAGATCGGGATGAACGCCAAGGGCAACGCGCTCGGCCAGGGCAACCGCGCCAACGCGACCATCGGCCGGGCGCTGCAACTGGTCATCCGCAACATCGGCGGCGGCCGCCCGCAGGAGGTGGACCGCGCCACGCTTGGAAATCCCGGCAAATACACCTACTGCTTCGCCGAGGATGAGGAGGGCTCCAGCTGGGAGCCGTTGTCGGTCGAGCGCGGCCTGCCGCAAGGCAAATCCGCCGTTACCGTGTTCGCCGGCTATGGCCTGCAGGGCGTGGTGGACCAGAAATCCCGCGATCCCGAAAGCCTGTCGCGGAGCTTTGCGACGTCGCTGATGGCGGTGCAGAACGTCAAGCTCGCCCCGGCCTGTGATGTGATGATCGTGGTTTGCCCGGAACACGAGCGTACATTTCGAACCGCCGGGTGGAGCAAGCAGCGCTTTCTGACCCGCCTGCACGAGCTGTGCGAAATCTCCGGTGAAGAACTCATCTCCGGCGCCAAGGGCATTGCCGAAGGCGGTCCGGACACGCTGGCCGGGAAAATGGTGAAGAAATTCCGCCCCGGCGGTATCCTGATCGTGCGTGCCGGCGGTGGTGCAGGGATGTTCTCCGGCATCATTGGCGGCTGGGCTGCCAGCGGCGCGCGCGGCAGTTCCCCTGTAACTAAGGAGGTGAAGACATGAGCCTGCTGCTGGATCCCACCGCGGAGCGTAGTCCGACGGTGCGCCCGCGCCTGCCACGACCGGAGAAACTGGACGGGTTGACCGTCGGCATTCTCGATATCTCCAAGCCACGCGGCGATGTGTTCTTGGACCGTATCGACGAGCGGCTTTCCGAGCGCGGCATCACCGTGAAGCGCTACATGAAGCCAACGATGGCGCGTCCCGCTCCGCTGCCGCTGCGCCAGCAGATTGGCACCGAGGTCAATCTGGTGATCGAAGGCCTGGCGGATTGAGGCAGTTGCACGTCGTGCTGTACGCATGACATGGCAGACCTTGAGAGCCGCGGCATCCCTTCTGTCGGCGTTGCCACCACGGAGTTTATCGATGCGGCCGCGGTCCAGGCCAAGTCGCTTGGCATCGACCCGGCCTACGTGTTTATCCCGCACCCCGTGCAGGATCGCACGGACGATGAACTTCGCGCCCTGGCCGATGTGCATTTCGATTCGATCATCGCCCTGTTGCTGAAGGGCAATCAGTAGCATCTCCCCTGCCGGCTCGGCCCGGCGGGGGAGTTTCAACCCAATGCGGCCTCGGCAGTGCGCAGCACATGGCGCAGATCCCCGGTACGCCGGGTAATGCCGGCTTTGTCCAGATATTCCAGCACCTCAATCGCCAGGTTCCGGCCGATGCCGGTGGTGCGGTTGAAATCCGCGGCCGTGAAGCCGCCCTCCTCGCTGGCATCCGCCATCTCGCCGGCCAATCTGGCGATTTCCGATACCGTGCGGGGCAGGAAATACCGGTTCTGCGCCACGCGCAGCAGGCGTCCAAAGCGTTCCAGCCGCTCCAAAAGTGCCTCGGCTGCCGCGAGTGGGAGATCCAAAATTTCCGCCCACTCGCGCACGCGCGGGGGACGAAGCCCTGCCTCGGTCAGTCCGGCCTCGATGCGGGACCAAAATACCTCATCCACATCGTCGAGCGTTGGCCGGTGTTCCGGTAAACGGAAGGCGGCGTCCTGCTGGATGACACGCCCATCGGCGAGCAGCGCATACAGGGCAGCCTCGGCGATTTCTGCCGGTACCTCGCGCGACGTCCGGGCCAGCAGGGCCGATTTTCCAGGGCCGGCGTAATCCGGATGCGCGGCGTGCCATTCTGCCAACGCGCGCAACAGCAGCGACCGAACGGTCTCGGCCATCGCCGGGCCGACCAGGACGCGATGGCCCTCCCGTCCGATAAGTTGGCCAGGCATATCGTTTGCCAATGCCGCGAGGCTCGGCGGGGCAATATTTCGCGCCAAAGCAAAGCCCTGCAGATCCACCCAGCCTTCGATTTCCAGCAATTTATGGAGAGCCGCGGCTGGCTCCATATCGGTCTGCGCCGCCAGCACCGCCAATCGCGCGCCATGCTGCCGCCGGCGTTCAGGCGGGAAGGGATCGAGCACCACGCCACCGGCGACGATCCTCCCGGTGCCGTCGTCGCGCAGCACGATCCGATCGGCGTGCAGGACAGCAGCGGAGCGATCCAGCAGCAGATGCACGAAGCCCGTTTCTCCGGATCCAAGGTCACCGCCCTCCAGCACGCGCACGCGGCCAGGAATCGCGGCAGCGCCGAGATGGGCATGGATGCGCGCACCGTGGCGAAGCTTCCGGCCCCCGGCAACGCCGACCCGCGCGTCCAGTCGTACGGTCGGCGCATGCAGCGCTGGGTCGATCAGCCAATCGCCACGGCGCAGCTTCGCCTTCTCGACACGCGTACCGGTGATCGCCAGCGCGCAACGGTCGCCGAATTTGGCGATCTCTGCGGGGCGGTCCTGTACGTGGATGCTGCGCACGCGCGCGGTCAGTCGGGACGGGCTCAGCAGCAAGGTGTCCCCGACACGAACGGAGCCAGCGGCGACCGTGCCGGTAACGACGAGGCCAACCCCTGTCAGAGCAAAGCTACGGTCGATCGAGAGGCGAAAGCCGTAGGAGCCATCCGCGCCGGGGGCCAGGCGCCCCGTTTTGGATTTTTGTTCCAGCCATCGCCGCAATTCCGGCACGCCCTGTCTGGAGAGGCTGGACAACGCGAAAACCGGTGCCTCCGCGTAGCCGTTACCCGCGAGCAGCACAGACAGTTCCCGCCGCACCTCGTTGACCCTTGCTTCGTCCACCCGGTCGATCTTGGTGATGACCGCGGTTAGATCCGCCACGCCCGTCAATCGCAGTATGGCGAGATGTTCCAGTGTCTGCGGCATCGGCCCGTCATCGGCGGCGACGATCAGCAGCACACTGCCGATCGTCAGCACCCCGGCCAGCATGTTCTGCAGGAAGCGTTCATGGCCGGGCACATCGACGAAGCCAATAACCTCGCCGTTTGGGAGCGCCGTGTACGCAAACCCCAGATCGATGGTCATGCCGCGCCGCTTCTCGTCTGGCAGCCGGTCGGTATCCACGCCCGTCAATGCCTGGATCAACGCGGTCTTGCCGTGATCGACATGCCCGGCCAAAGCGATAATCAAGCCGCACCCGCCTGGGCGGAATTAACCTTTGTTGTCACGTGATCACCATTGATCGACTCTGATGTGCGGTGCGTGACGAGGTCAAGATCCGGTGGGAACCGAATGGGCGCGTAGGTCTTGATCCATATCACGGATCGGCCGAGGGTGCCGTCGTAAAGTCCGATCTTCTTGTGGAGAGCATTGCCATGTTCAAGACCATTCTGGTGCCTGCTGGCGGGGCCGAGACCGACACCCCGGTCTTCGAGACGGCGCTGGCCGTTGCGCGGCTATCGGCTGCCCATCTGGTCTTTTTGCATATTCGGATGGATGTGCGTGATGTCATCGCCAGCATGGCCGCGGGCGATCTGGGGGCCAGCGGGGTCGGCATGGGCTCGTTGATCGATGAAATGGAAGCCGACGCCACCAAGCTTCAGGCTGCGGCAAAATCTGCCGTCGAGGCATTCTGCGCCCGTGAGAAGATCCCCATGGCGGGGGCACCAACGACCGGCGCCAGTGCTGCCCAGGGAGTTACAGCGGAATGGCGGACAGAGATCGGCAGGCTGTCAGATTCTATATCCGCCTATGCTCGCGCCACAGATTTGATGGTGGCCGGCCGGTCGCCGTCGCGTGCGGGTGTTGGCGGTGAGGTTCTCGAGGCAGGGCTGATGGACAGCGGCCGGCCGCTGCTGATTGCCTCCACCCAGGCGCCGAATGCGGTGAACGGCACCATCGCCATCGCCTGGAAGGACGCGCCGGAAGCCGCCTGCGCCGTTGCTGCTGCGGCACCGTTCATTGCAACGGCGGCGAAGGTATTGCTGATGTCGGTCCATGAACACGGCGCCCCGGCGGACAAGTCCTGCGACAGGCTGCGGGAGATGCTCAGCTGGCATAACTCGAACATCTCGGTGCTCAATCTGGAGGTTAGCCATGAGGAGCCAGTGGATGTGCTGTTGGCCGAAGTGGCCAAGGCCGGCGCCACCCTGCTGGTCATGGGCGGATACGGGCATAGCCGGCTGAGAGAAGCGGTATTCGGCGGGTTCACTCAGAAGATTCTGGACGAAGCTGCCATCCCCGTATTGATGGCTCACTGAAACACCGGCCTGCGATGCCTGGTGGAGTTCGGGAGGCTCTTGATGCGCTGACCGTGGTGGCCCAGGAAGCGCGTGCCTGCACGGTCTGCGCGGCGTATCTGCCGCTGGGGCCTCGACCAGTGTTGCGAGTTTCACGAACCGCCAAACTGCTGATTATCGGACAGGCGCCGGGAACATAGGTCCATGCGACCGGCATTCCCTGGAATGACCCGTCCGGTGATCGATTGCGGTTCTGGTTGAGCCTGGACCCTGCCATATTTTATGACGAGACTCGGATCGCGATCTTGCCGATGGGGCTTTGCTACCCCGGCCGTCTCGCGAGTGGCGGGGATGCGCCTCTGCGCCCGGAATGTGCACCGCTTTGGCATCCTCGGCTGTTGCCATTGATGCCGGACGTTCGGTTAACGCTGCTGGTGGGCAGCTATGCGCAGGGGCGAGTGTTGGGAAAGGGGGCGATGACCGAGAGGGTCCGGGCATTTCGCGAGCATCTGCTGGCGGGTCGACTCCCGCTTTCACACCCATCTTGGCGGACGGGCAGTTGGGAGAAGCGCAATCTCTGGTTTACCGACGAGTTGCTGCCTGTGCTGCGCGCGAGGGTGACCGCTGCGCTGACGGCTTAATCCATCTCCGCTTCGAGGATGGAGATATCCTCGTCGGAGAAGCCGAAATGATGCGCAATTTCATGGATCAGCACGTTGCGGACCAGCCGATAGAGATCCTCTCCTGTCTCGATCCACTCGAGCAGGATGGGCTCGCGGTACAACACGATCAGATCGGGCTGGCGGGCGATATCGTCGAAACTGCGCTGGGTCAGCGGGGTGCCGCGGTAGACGCCGGTGAGTTCCCAGGCAGACTCGATATCGAGTTCCTCCATGGTTTCCTCGTCCGGCATATCCTCGACAGCGATGCTCACGCCCCGGACATGCATGGCCAGTCGGGCCGGGATGGCAGACAGGGCTCGCTCTGCCATGGCCGATATATCGTCGTTGTCGGGCGGCGGTCCGAAACTGGACCGAGGTGAATAAGTGGCGCTCATTGCGGTAGAAAGGACAGGACCGGCATCGCGGGTCAAGTGTTCGGTCGCGAGGCGGGCTACACAGTCCTGGGGGTAAATCGACATGCGCACGCTTCTGACTGACGATGAGCGGGCCGCGCTGGGGGAGCATCTGCCGCTCTGGCACGTCGCGGAGGATGGCAAGGCGCTACAGCGCGTGTTCAGGTTTCGGGACTTTTCTGAGGCCTGGGGCTTCATGAACCGCGTTGCCTTGTTGGCGGAGAAACTCGATCACCATCCCGATTGGTCGAATGTGTGGAACCAGGTGGCAATCGTCCTGAGTACCCATGATTCCGGCGGCCTGACCAGTTTGGACCGGACACTGGCCGAGGCGATCGACGGCCTGCTTCCCTGATCGAGGTACCTGGCTTTGGTGGAGATCAGCTTTCCTGAACGCGCACTCCTGATTCGCCGGGCCGCCGCCCGGTTTTGCCTGATCGTCGGTTGGGCACCGCTGCATGAGGTGCCGCTGCCGAATGGCAGGCGCGCCGATATCCTGGCGTTGCGGCCGGATGGCGGGTTTGTGTGCGTCGAGGTGAAATCCGGGCCGCGAGACTTCCTGGTAGACAGCAAATGGCCAGAATACCGGAGTTTTTCCGATGCGTTGTTTTTTGCCGTGGATACCGATTTTCCGCAGATAATGCTGCCCATGGAAACAGGGTTGATCGTGGTTGACGGCATGGAGGCCGCCATGCTGCGCGATGCCCCGGCGCACCCACTTGCATGGGCTAGACGACGCACGCTGACCCAGCGTTTCGCGATGCTTGCAGCTTCGCGTCTGGCAACCGCGGAGGACCCTGCCGGGCGTGCGGCGGTCCTGGCCGCCCTCAGGTCAGAGTAGCTGCCCCTCGGATCGTACCGCGATCGGGATATTGCATACACAATATTTCGAGGCCGCCGGCACCGGCTATCACCTCGAACGGATCTTCGTCCGGGGAGACGAAGATCAACGAGAACGGCCGCAGGACGGATTGATCTGGGCCGATGAGTTCCCCGCCGACGACCAACCAGTGCTGCCCGGCGCCGCTATGTGGATCGCGGCCGCTCATCCTTGCACCGGCAGGCAAGCGGTAGCGCCATGCACCGAGCCCGTCCTCCTGCGGCGTGATCGCCTCCATGCAGGATTGCTCCGTACGGGTCAGCCTCTCGGGGGGCGTCGGGGCCAGGGGTGCCACGGTTGCCTCCCGGAAACTCCGTGGCAACTCGCGCAGGTCGGGGCGCGCTTCCGGCATGTAGCGTGCTGTGCGATCGTAGCTGTTGCGCAGCGTGAAGTAATGGACACCCCTCTCGCCGGCCACGATCGGGCCATAGGGCGAATGCGCGTTGGTGTAGTGGATCGCAATGCCTTCGACGGGATGGGAGGCCATGCGGCCCGCGCCGCCCACGATCACCTGGAATTGGTCGGCTTCATGGAAATGGGCTCGGACGGTGGAGCCGGGGTCCTGTTCCACCAGGAATCCCACGGGATAAAGCGTGCCGAGTTCCGGCAGCGGCCCCTGGGAAAGCGGGTGCTCCGGATATTCGCGGCGGATGATCCGGTTGGTGCCGATGAACGTGGTGTGCCAGAAGCCCGTGCCGTCGGAACTTGACCGACGGCGGGTGCTGGCGGCCTCGATACCTGATGCCATGACGACCATACGCGGTCTCCTACGTCGCTGAACGGGGAAAGACTAACGCTCAGCGACGCATGGCAGCAACCTCAAGAGGCCGGGGCGGCGGATTACTCCGCCGCTTGCCGGTAGTTCTGGGCGTATTGCAGCAACGCGTCGTCGGCGACCGGCACGATCGGGGTGAAATCTTGATGTGCGATCCACTCCGGGCGGGTCGGCTTGCGGATGTAGTTCGAGACCGCGTTCAGCGTCAGATA
>CAINEA010000356.1 GCA_903847525.1 uncultured Acetobacteraceae bacterium
ATCCGAACGCCCTTTGCCCAGAGGCCACAACCTTGTGCCCAGGCAGCCAGAGAAGCAGCGGAGGCGTGAGTTTCGCCGGACGGGCGGCGGAAATCCGCCTCGTCCAGTTCCATCCCGTAATAGCGTCCTGCCAGCGATACAGCGCGTACACGCGGGTCAATCCGCTCCTCGCGTGGGCGGAATCCGGCATCTGACACGTTCGCGCTACCGCCCCCGCCCCCGGCGCTGGCGGGCACTCCGGCAATGGAAATGGACTGGCCCTGGATGTCGTCCACTCGTGGCTCCTATATCGCTCGTATTGCAGCGTTTAGCACAAAAATCGCCTTGTTTGTCCCGGAAGAATTAGGAGTAATTCTTTATCACAATAAATCAACGTATTAGCCGTTTTCAGAGCCACAGAAAGATAACTTTTTTGGTATTCCCAAACGGAATCCAATGCCGAAGACGCCGCATTCTGTCGCGGTGGTCCACCTGAGATCATTAGGCGAGGAATATTCCAATATTGCGACCGGGTGCGGCAGCGATAGGCTGAACCGAATATATGTGGAAGACATGAAGGATTGGCTGAACATATTGTGACGCCGTTCGATGCCGTTGGTGGTACCGCCCTGGTGCTTGAATTGTCCGCCTATACCTCCTTTCCTTCCACTTCTTGATTTGGTGCAAGCATGCAGATCCGTGACGCCATCCCGGCCGATCTTCCCGAGATCCAGGCGATCTATGCCCATCATGTGCTGCACGGCACCGGCACCTTCGAGGAGGAGCCACCGTCGATCGAGGAAATGGCCGGGCGGTATCGCAAGGTCGTCGATCATGGGTGGGCCTGGCTGGTGGCGAGCGACGCCACCGGTGTGCTCGGTTTTGCCTATTACGCGCAGTTCCGCGACCGCTCCGCGTACCGCTACACCGCAGAGGACAGTATCTACATTCGGGATGATGTGCGCGGCCAGGGCGTCGGCAAGGCACTCGGCGCGCGGATGATCGACATCGCGACCCAAGCCGGATTTCGGACGATGATCGCGGTGATCGGCGATTCCGAGAATGTCGGCTCGATCGGCGTGCATGCCAGCCTGGGGTTCCAGCACGTCGGCACGTTACGGTCCGCTGGCCTGAAATTCGGCCGCTGGCTGGACGTGGTGCAGATGCAGCGCACGCTGGGGGCCGGGGATGGGGATATCCCGGCCTAGTGCGGGCCGCTTCGGAGTTTCCGCACGCACCGGTGGCCGACCGCGCCGCGATCGAGTGGCTGGTGGCGGCGGATCCGGATCTGGCGCGTATTGAGGAGAGCGCCGGGCCATTGCCGTGGCGTCGGCGCGCGGACGGGTTCCCCGGCCTGTTGCAGGCGATCGTCGGGCAGATGATCAGCAATCAGGCCGCCGCCGCCATCTGGGGCCGGGTGCGGTCATTGCCGGGGGCGCTCGACCCGTCCGGATTGTTGCTGTTGGACGAGGCGGACCTGCGCGCGGCCGGGCTGTCGCGTCCCAAGGTCGCACATGCTCGCGATCTCGCCGAGGCCTTTGTCGATGGCAGGCTGAGCGCTGCCGGGATTGCGGCGATGGCGGATGAGGAGGCGGTTGCGGCGATCACGGCCGTGCGCGGCATGGGGCGCTGGAGCGCAGAAATTTACGCCATTATGTAGCTGCCGCCACCGGTAGAATTGGCCTTGTACTTTTCGCTGAGCTCTGGCAGGAAGGTGCTGTTTCTATCGTTATCCGGCAGGTCAACATGGCGCAGCACTTCCTGCTCTCCGCG
>CAINEA010000357.1 GCA_903847525.1 uncultured Acetobacteraceae bacterium
AGGGCAAGCCCTTAGAACCCTTTACTGGTTCGGGAGGGGAAGGCGGGACAACGCAGACCTTGCAAGGTCACGGTCGGCCCTCCTTCCCCTCCCAAACAATGGAATGGTTCCAAGAGCGAGCCTTTGGTGGAGGTCCAGGGGGCAAAGCCCCTTGGCCTTACTTCGTTCCCCACCTGCCCCGGACAGCAGCAAAGGTTTGCAGCACGGCTGGCTTCGGCTATCTGTTCCGGCCCGCATTCGGCGGGTTCCATCCCGTTATGTCCAGGGTCGAAATCCGTATGTCCAGCACCGTTTCCGCAAACAGCGTTCCTCCGGCCGAACCGAACGCCGACATGGGGGCAGTACGCCTGGCTGCCCTTCGGGCCGAGTTGGACCGGATCGATGATACCATGCATGACCTGCTGATGCAGCGGGCCGAAATCGTGGCCCAGGTTGCCACCACCGGCAAGGGCCGCGTGGCACTGCGTGCCGGTCGGGAGGCCGCGATCATCCGCCGCCTGCTGGCGCGCCACACCGGAACACTGCCCAAGCAGTCTTTGGTGCGGCTTTGGCGAGAGTTGCTGGCCGCCACCACCTCGATGCAGGGTTCCTACATCATCGCTGTCTGCGATACCGATCCGGCCGGCGGGTTTACCCAGGTCGCGCGCGAGCATTTTGGCGCCCTGACGCCGGTCCACGTCCATCGCAGCCCGGCCCAGGCGCTGGCCGAGATCGCCGCCGGCTCCGCTAGCGTGGCGGTGCTGCCGTTGCCGCAGGAATCCGAGGTCCCGCGCGACGCTTGGTGGACCGCTTTGCTACAAAAGGACGAGCCGCGCATTCATGTCCTGGCCCGCCTGCCGTTCTGGGCGCCGCGTCCGGAAGGCACAACCACGGTCCAGGCCCTCGTGGTCGGCGCCGTCGCGCCGGATGTCACGGACAATGACCGGTCGCTGCTCGGCATGGAACTGGCGCTGGATGTCAGCCGCACCCGCCTGACCTCGGCATTGACCACGGCCGGTTTCGAACCCGGCACGGTGATCCTGCGCCGCGACCCTGGCGCTCCCGTCGCCCATGCGCTCGCCGATGTCGCCGGGCACGTAACCGAGGCCGACCCCCGACTCGCAACGATGCAATCGGTGCTGCATCGCCCGGTGGTGCTCGGCGCGTATGCGGTTCCCGTCGGCGGAGCCATGAAATGATGTGCTTCGGCGGAGCCGTGAAATGACCTTGGCCCCTGCCGGCCCGCGGCCGCGCCCGGAAATTCTGGACATCTCGCCCTATGTCGGTGGCGAGTCCACACTTCCTGGCGTCAACCGCACCATCAAGCTGTCATCCAACGAGGGTGCCTTCGGCGCGCCGCCCACCGCCCAGGCCGCCTATGTCGCGATGGCCAGTGAGGTGCACCGTTATCCAGACGGCTCGGCGATCGGCCTGCGCCGCGCCATCGGCGCCAAGTTCCATTTGGACCCCGACCGCATCGTCTGTGGCGCCGGATCCGACGATCTGCTGTATCAGCTTTGTCTTGCCTATGGCGGCCCGGGCACCGAGATCATCATGTCCGAGCACGGCTTCTCCATCTATCAGATCGCCGGGACCTATTCCGGTGCCAAGGTGCGCACGACGCCCGAGCGCAACCTGACCGCCGATGTCGATGCGATCCTGGCTGCTGTGTCACCGGCGACGCGGATCGTGTTCCTGGCCAACCCAAACAATCCCACCGGCAGCACGGTTCCGCATGCCGAGGTCGTACGGCTGCGCCAGAAACTGCCGCCGCATGTGCTGCTGGTGCTGGATGCCGCCTATGCCGAATATGTCGACCGCCCCGACTACGATGCCGGCGTGAAGCTGGTCGATGCCGGCGACAACACGGTGATGACGCGCACCTTCAGCAAGATATTCGGCCTCGGCGGCATGCGGATCGGCTGGGCCTATGCGCCACCGGCGGTGATCGACGTGCTGAACCGGGTACGCGGCCCGTTCAACGTGTCCATCGCCGCCCAGGCCGCCGGCATCGCCGCTCTGGCCGAGCCGGGCTGGATGGAGAAATCCGCCGCACACAATTTCGAATACCGTGCCATCCTGACGGGACGGTTGCGTGACGCCGGCATCAAGGTCTGGCCGAGCGACGGCAATTTCGTCCTTGCCGACTACGGCACCCCGGAACATGCGGATGCCGCCAATGCATTCTTTCACTCCCGCGGCATCATCGTACGTGCGGTGCGTGGCTACGGCCTGCCGCATTGCCTGCGCATCACTGTCGGCACCGCCGAGGAAGTGGGCCTGATCGCCGAAGCCATGGGTGCGTTCATGGCAACGCAAGACTGGACGACCCATGTCTGACGTTTCATCTCCTGAACCTCTTTTCAAGCGCCTCACCCTCGTCGGGGTCGGCCTGATTGGCAGCTCCGTCGCCCGCATCGCCAAGCATCGCGGCGACCTTGCGTCAGAGATCGTCGTTTCCGCCCGCACGCAGAAGACGCTGGACCGCGTCATGGAACTCGGCATCGCCGACAGGGTGGAACTGGACCCCGGCCGCGCCGTGCAGGGTGCCGACGGCGTCATGCTCTGCGCCCCCGTCGGGGCGTTCGCGGACCTGGCTGCCGCCATCGCCCCGCATCTAGCGCCAGGTGCGATCCTGACGGATGTCGGCTCCACCAAGGTCTCGGTGATCCGCGATGTGGGTCCGCTGGTGCCGGACAGTGTGCATTTCGTCCCCGCCCACCCAATCGCCGGCACCGAATATTCCGGCCCGGATTCCGGGTTCATCACCCTGTTCGAAAACCGCTGGACGCTGCTGACCCCACCGCCGGGGACCGATACGGCAGCCGTGGCGAAGATCGAGGAGCTCTGGCGCCGCTGCGGCTCGATGGTCGAAACCATGGAGCCCGCGCACCACGACCGCGTGCTGGCGATCGTCAGCCATCTGCCGCATCTGATCGCCTTCACCATCTGCGGTACCGCAGACGATCTGGAAGACGAAAGCCGTGAGGAGGTGCTGAAATTCGCCGCCTCCGGCTTCCGTGACTTCACCCGCATCGCCGCATCCGACCCGGTGATGTGGCGCGACATCTTCCTGAACAACCGCGACGCGCTGCTGGAAATGCTCGCCCGCTTCATGGAAGACGCCCAGGCGATGGCACGTGCCGTCCGTTGGGGTGACGGGACCTATATCGAGGACAAGGTCAAGCGCAGCCGGGCGATCCGCCAGAGCCTGATCGAACTCAAGCAGGCCTGACGAGGCGCATTTTCGTCTACGGCCACGGCTCTTGCCATCTGGTTTCAACAGACGCAGCCTGGATCCTCGCAAACAATAAAGCGGGGAAACAATGACCCAATCTGGGACCCAGTCCGGCCGCGTCGCCTTCGGCAAGATGGAGGAAGTTCTGTTCGGCGTGTCCGCCGCCGAGGCCATCGCGGCCCAGGCGCGTGAACTCGGCGCTAATCGGGTGTTTCTGATGGTCAGCGGCACCCTGAACCGCACCACGGACGAGATCGCCAAAATTCGCGCCGCGCTGGGCAATCGCTGTGCCGGCGTGTTCGACCAGATGCCACCGCACACGCCCCGGCAGGCGGTGATCGCCGCTGCCGAGCAGGCGCGTGAGGCCGGCGCCGATCTGATCGTTACCGTCGGCGGCGGCTCCATCACCGATGCGGCGAAGACGGTTCAGCTGTGCCTGGCCAACGACATCCGCACCGCCGAGGCGCTGGATGCCTATCGTCCGGTAAAGGGTCCGGACGGCGTGGTCGCGCCGCCGCCGTGCAATGCCCCCACGGTGCGGCAGATCAGCGTGCCCACCACCCTTTCGGCCGGCGAGTTCAGCGGGATTGCCGGCGTCACCGACGAGCGAACGCGGATCAAGGAACTGTTCCGCCACCCGATGATGATCCCGCGCACGGTCATCCTCGATCCCGCGATCACCGTACACACGCCGGAATGGCTGTTCCTGTCCACCGGCATCCGTGCGGTGGATCATTGCGTGGAGGGCATCTGCTCGGCCGAGGCGAACCCGTTCGCGGATGCCCAGGCGCTGCGCGGCCTGACGCTGCTGACCCAGGGGCTGGCGAAGGTGAAGGCCGATCCGAAGGACCTGCAGGCGCGGCTCGATTGTCAGATCGGTTCCTGGCTGTCCATGGCGCCGATCGCCAGCGGCGTGCCGATGGGCGCCAGCCACGGGATCGGTTACGTGCTCGGCGCCGTGTTTGACATCCCGCACGGCCATACCTCCTGCATCATGCTGCCCTCGGTGATGCGCTGGAACAAGGCCTTCAATGCCGACCGGCAGGCGCTGGTGGCAACTGCCATGGGCCATCCCGGAGAGGATGCCGGCGATGTGCTGGATGCCTTTATCGCCGGCCTCGGCATGCCGCGCAGCCTGTCCGCCGTATCGGTCGGTGCGGACGCTTTCACCCGCATCTCCGAACAGGCGATGGGCACTCCCTGGATCCCGCGCAACCCCCGCCCGATCGCCGGGCCCGAGCAGGTGCGGGAGATCCTGACCCTCGCCGCATGATCGTTGGCCGGGCCTGATCCTTTTCCAGGACGGGGCGGTAATCGTTTGACTCGATCCC
>CAINEA010000358.1 GCA_903847525.1 uncultured Acetobacteraceae bacterium
CTTCACCGTAGTCAGGATATTCTCCATGCCGGTATAGCGTTGCCCCGCCTTGTAGTCGACCGGCACAAAACGATAGATCGAGCCCTGATGGTTGGTGTTGGCATACAACAAACCGGTTTCCGGGTTGTAAGCGGCATGCGGCCAGTTCTTCGCACCGCGCACGCTGGGCCACATTTCAATGGTCTCGCCGGCGCGCAGCTTTTTAACCTCCGCCGATTCAACCGGACGCCCCGTGGCCATATCCACGTGCGTCGCCCAGTTCACCTTGCCGAACGGTTTGGCGGATAGCAGCTTGCCGTTGGTGCGGTCGATGACATACAAGAATCCGGAGCGATGCATTTGCATCAGGACCTTTTTCTTCTGTCCGTCGATGGTCATGTCGGTGAGAATAAATTCCCACAGCGAATCCCAGTCGAAGGAATCGTTCGGCACGAACTGATAGTGCCAGGCGATCTCGCCGGTTTTCGGCCGGATCGCAATCAACGAGGCGGCGTAAAGGTTATCGCCCTTGCGATAAGCCGGATTCCACGGACCCGCGTTGCCGGTGCCCCAATACACGAGATCGAGTTCCGGATCATACGACCCGGTGATCCAGGTGCTGGCCCCGCCGGTCTTGTAGGCATCACGCGGCTCCCAGGTCTCATGACCCTTTTCGCCGGGGCCCGGGGTGGTGTAACGCCGCCAGAGTTTTTTGCCCGTATCCGGATCCCAGCCGTCAATGAAGCCGCGAATACCGTATTCCGCCCCGCTGATACCGGTGATCAGCACACCGTTGGCAATTTGCGGCGCGACGGTTTGCGAGTATCCCTCGGTCCACTCGGCGGCCTTCTGACGCCAGATCACCTTGCCGGTTTTTTGATCCATTGCAACGACGTGGGCGTCGAGAGTAGTGCGAAAAACCTTGCCCTTGTAGAGCGCCACCCCTTTGTTGGAAACCCCGCAGCAAACCACGCGCGGCGTTTCCGGAGTGAAGTTGGTGGGCGTGCGCCAGATCTGCTTGCCGCTCAAGGCATCGATCGCGTAGGTCCATTTGGCGTTGCTGATATACATCACGCCGTCATAAATCATCGGCTGCGCCTGCTCGCCGAACTCGTTCTCAAGGCCGGCCGACCACACCGGCTTCAATTGCTTGACGTTGCTCTTGTTGATCTGACGCAGCGGACTGTAACGATTCTGATCGTAGCCCATGCCATAAGTCAGCACGTTATCGGTCGTCGACTGATCGCCAACCAGCTCCGCATCCGTCGGCCCGACGCCGGTTTTACTCGATTGCACCACCGGCCCCGTATCGACGGCTGCGCAGCCTGCCAAAAGCGCAATCGCGATGGAACCAACCACATTTCTTATGTTGATCACTTTGAATCCTCCCTGTTGAAAATCGGCCGGCGCCGGCTGTGCCGGCTTTATTGTTTGAAACGGCCGCGACTAAAACGCCTGCAGATTCCGTCCGTTTGCTGCCTGATTTCGCTCACTATAGCATCTTGCTGCTGTCATGAATGATCACTGATTACCCGTGCCTAACCAAAGCGAACTGCATTACCTAACC
>CAINEA010000359.1 GCA_903847525.1 uncultured Acetobacteraceae bacterium
CGTGCTGCTGGAGTTCGACTATCCCGAGATCTACGCCCCGCTCGACCTCGGCATCGGCAAATGCCGGATCTCGGTCGCCGAGCCGCTGGAAACCGCCGGCAACGACGACCCGCTTCTCTGGTCGCGGGTGCGCGTGGCGACGAAATATCCCACCATCGCCAAACGCCATTTCGCTGCCCGCGGCGTGCACGCCGACGTCGTGCACCTGAACGGCGCGATGGAACTGGCCCCCACGCTGGGCCTGGCGCGGTTGATCGTCGATCTGGTGGCGACAGGTTCCACCCTGAAGGCGAACGGGCTGGTGGAAACCGAGGTGATCGACACCATTACCAGCCGGCTGATCGTCAATCGAACCGCGCTGAAGACCCAGCCGGAGCAGATCGGCGCCTGGATCGCCCGGTTCCGCGCCGCGATGGAAACGGCGTGAAATTCTATTCCACCGCGGATGCCGGCTTCGAGGCCGCCTTCGCCGCGCTGCTGAACGAGGCGCGCGAGACCGCCGAAAGCGTCGATCAGGCTGTCGGCGCCATCATCGCGGACGTCCGGGCACGCGGAGACGCCGCGGTGCTGGACTATACGAAGCGATTCGACCGGCTGGAGCTGACCGCCCGGACCCTGCGTGTGAGCACGGCCGAAATCGATGCCGCCGTGGCGGAGATCCCCGCCGAACTGATGGCGGCCCTGGACCTGGCGGCAGAGCGGATCGAGGTGTTTCACCGCGCGCAGATGCCCACCGACCTGCGCATGACCGATTCGGCCGGCCTGACGCTCGGGATGCGTTGGGGCGCGCTCGATGCGGTCGGCCTTTATGTTCCCGGCGGCAAGGCGGCCTATCCGTCCTCCGTGCTGATGAATGCCCTGCCGGCGCGCGTCGCCGGCGTCGGACGGATCGCCATGTGCGTGCCGACCCCGGACGGGGTGCTCAACCCGCTGGTGCTGGCGGCGGCGCGCCGCGCCGGCGTGTCCGAGATCTACCGCATCGGCGGCGCCCAGGCCGTCGCGGCGCTCGCCTGGGGCACCGCGAGCATAGCGCCGGTGGACCGCATCGTCGGGCCCGGCAACGCCTATGTGGCCGAGGCCAAGCGCCAGGTCTTCGGCCGCGTCGGCATCGACAACATCGCTGGCCCTTCGGAAGTGTTGCTCCTGGCTGACGCCGATAACGATCCGCGTCTTGTGGCGATGGACCTGCTGGCCCAGGCTGAGCATGACGAGGCCGCCCAATCCATCCTGATCACCGACGATCCCGGCTTCGCCGATGCCGTTGCGGCGGCGGTGACGGCGGAAATCCCGCTATTGCCGCGCGCCGCGATCGCGGGCGCCAGCTGGGACGCCCATGGCGCCATCATCCTGGTGCGCAACTGGGACGAGGCGGTGGCCCTGTCGGACCTCATCGCACCCGAGCATTTGCAGATCATGACGCGCGACCCCGAAGCGCTGTTCGCCCGCATTCGCCATGCGGGCGCCGCGTTTCTCGGTGCCTTCTGCCCGGAGGCGGTGGGTGACTATGTCGCCGGCCCCAATCACGTGCTGCCGACCGGACGCACGGCGCGCTTCGCCTCCGGCCTGTCGGTGTTCGATTTCCTCAAGCGCACCACCTGGGTGGCCGCGGACCAGGCGTCGCTTGCAAGGGTCGGACCGGCCGCGGTTGCGCTTGCGGAGGCGGAAGGATTGCAGGCGCATGGCCGCAGCATAGCGCTGCGGCTGGGCAAGAACTAACCAACTACGAACGCGTTTTGGTGACTTTGCTTGACCTTGCGGGGCACTGCGACCATGTTCCGGCGCGAAACGGCAACACTTAACGAGGTCTGATGTCCAAAGAAGAGATGATCGAATTCAGCGGTACGGTGATGGAGCTTCTGCCCAACGCCATGTTCCGTGTGAAACTCGAGAACGAACACACGATCCTGGCGCATACCAGCGGCAAGATGCGCAAGAACCGCATCCGCGTGCTGGCGGGTGATCGTGTCAATGTAGAAATGACTCCCTACGATCTGTCCAAGGGCCGGATAACTTTTCGGTTCAAGTGATCCGGCACCAGCTGGTCCTGGCCTCGGCGAGCCCAAGGCGCCTCGCGCTCCTCGCCCAGATCGGCATCACCCCGCATCGCGTGGTGGCCACCGATATCGACGAAACCCCGAAGAAGACCGAATTGCCCCGTGTCCTGGCGATGCGGCTGGCGCATGCCAAGGCGTCGGCCGTGCCGGCGGAAGGCGATTGCGTGCTCGCCGCGGATACCGTGGTGGCACTGGGGCGGAGGATCTTGCCCAAAGCCGAAACCGAGGCCGAGGCGCGGTACTGCCTGGGGCTGCTGTCCGGACGGCGCCACAACGTGCTCACGGCCGTGGTGCTGACAGCGCCGGATGGGCGGCGCACGCAGCGTTGCGTGGACAGCGTGGTCGCTTTCGCGCGGCTGACCGAGGATCAGATATCGGCCTACCTCGCCGGCGGCGAGTGGCAGGGCAAGGCCGGCGGCTACGCCATCCAGGGCATGGCCTCGAGCTTTATCCGCTTCGTGTCCGGCAGCTATTCCAACGTGGTCGGCCTGCCGCTGTTCGAGACAGCGCAGCTATTGCGCGGCATCGGTTGGGCGATTCCATGACCGGACGTCCGTGACTCGCATCTGGGCCATCTGCAGCCCCGGCGAGATCCGGGTGGCGGTGGCGGAAGGCGATGATTTGCTGGATTTTGCGATCGACCGGCCCGGCGCCCCGGACGGCGTGGGCGATGTGCATCGCGGCCGGGTAACGGGCGTGGTGCCGGCGATGGCCGGCGCCTTCGTGGCGCTGGAAGGTGCCGAGGGCTTTTTGCCCGATAGCGAGGGCGCGGCCGGTTTGACCGAGGGTACGGTGATCGGCGTGCGCGTGACGCGTGCGGCACAGGGCGGCAAGGGCCCCAGGCTGACCGCCAGGCAGGACCAGACCGACATAGGCCTCAATCCTGTTGCGGGCTCTGTCGCGCTATTGCGGCGTGGCCCTGGCGCCGTGGAGCGCCTGGCGGCGATCTGGCCGCAGGCGGATGTGTGGGTGGACGATGCCGGCGTGGCGGCATCGCTGAAGCCTCTGCTGGGCGATCGCGTGCACGTCACGCGGGACGGGCTGCCGGACGCCCTGGCCGGCGGGATCGAGGCGCTGGAAGGCCCTGTCGTGGATCGTCCGGGCGGCGCGCGGCTGACGATCCAACCGACCGCGGCGCTGGTTGCCATCGATGTCGATGCCGGTGCGATGAGCGGCGTCCGCGACGGCAAGGCCCGGGCGCAGTCCGGGTTGAACC
>CAINEA010000360.1 GCA_903847525.1 uncultured Acetobacteraceae bacterium
CCTCGTGGGTGCTCTTCTCGGAAGCGCGGCTGGCCGCACCACCGACGTGGAAGGTGCGCATGGTCAGCTGGGTGCCGGGCTCGCCGATCGACTGGGCGGCGATGACGCCCACGGCTTCGCCGATGTTCACCGTGGTGCCGCGCGCAAGGTCACGGCCGTAGCAATGGCCGCAGACGCCGACTTTGGACTCGCAGGTGAGCACCGAGCGGATCTTCATCTGCTCCACCCCGGCGGTCTCGATGATCTCGGCCTCAACCTCCTCGATCAGGGTGTTGTTGGGCACCAGTACCTTGTTGGTCGCGGGGTCGAGCACGTCCTCGGCCGTGGTGCGGCCCAGGATACGCTCGGACAGGCTGGCGACGACCTCGCCGCCATCCATCACCGCGCGCACGGTCAGGCCGCGCTCGGTGCCGCAATCCACCTCGACGATGATGCAATCCTGCGCCACGTCGACGAGACGGCGGGTCAGGTAGCCGGAGTTCGCGGTCTTCAGCGCCGTATCCGCCAGACCCTTGCGGGCCCCGTGGGTGGAGTTGAAGTATTCGAGAACCGACAGACCTTCCTTGAAGTTGGCGATGATCGGCTGCTCAATGATCTCGCCGGACGGCTTGGCCATCAGGCCGCGCATGCCGGCCAGCTGGCGCATCTGCGCCGGCGAGCCACGCGCGCCGGAATGGGACATCATCCATACCGCGTTGGTCTGCACACCGATCTCCTGCTTGGAGATCTCCTTCATCATCGCGCTGGCGACTTCCTCGGTGCAGCGCGACCAGGCATCCACCACCTTGTTGTAGCGCTCGCCGGCGGTGATCAGGCCGTCCTGATACTGCTGCTCGAACTCCTTCACTTCGCCCTGGGTGGCGGAAATCATCGCCCCCTTGGTTTCGGGGATGATCAGATCGTCCTTGCCGAAGGAGATGCCGGCCTTGGCCGCGTTAGCGAAGCCGATTCCCATCAGCCGGTCAGCGAAGATTACGCACTCTTTCTGGCCGCAATGGCGATAGACAGCGTCGATAACGTCGGAGACGTTCTTCTTGGTCAGCTGCTTGTTGAGCAGAGAGAAAGGCACGCTCGGGTGCTTGGGCAGAATCTGCGCGATCGTCATGCGCCCGGCCGTCGTGACCATCAGCGTGCGCAGCGGATTGCCGTTCGCGTCCACCGTGTGATAGCGCGCCTTGATCTTGTCGTGCAGCGTTATCGATTTGGCGAACAGCGCGTGCTCGATCTCGCCCATCGAGCCGAAGGCCGGCGCGTCACTGTCCGGCGTGGCGCGGAATTCAGGCGTTTCCAGCGACAGGTAGTAGATCCCGAGCACGATGTCCTGGCTCGGCACGATGATCGGCTTGCCGTTGGCGGGGCTGAGGATGTTGTTGGTCGACATCATCAGCACGCGGGCTTCGAGCTGCGCTTCCAGCGACAGCGGCACGTGAACCGCCATCTGGTCGCCGTCGAAATCGGCGTTGAAAGCGGTGCAGACCAGCGGGTGAAGCTGGATGGCCTTGCCCTCAATCAACACCGGCTCAAACGCCTGGATGCCGAGGCGGTGGAGCGTCGGGGCGCGGTTGAGCATGACCGGGTGCTCGCGGATGACTTCATCCAGGATGTCCCAGACTTCCTTGCGCTCCTTCTCGACCCACTTCTTGGCCTGCTTGAGGGTCATGGAGAGACCCTTGGCATCGAGACGGGCATAGATGAACGGCTTGAACAGCTCGAGCGCCATCTTCTTGGGCAGGCCGCACTGGTGAAGCTTGAGTTCTGGACCGGTCACGATGACCGAACGGCCCGAATAGTCGACGCGCTTGCCGAGCAGGTTCTGGCGGAAGCGGCCCTGCTTGCCCTTGAGCATGTCGCTGAGCGACTTCAGCGGGCGCTTGTTCGGGCCCGTGATCGTCTTGCCGCGACGGCCGTTGTCGAAGAGGGCGTCAACCGCCTCTTGGAGCATGCGGCGCTCGTTGCGGATGATGATCTC
>CAINEA010000361.1 GCA_903847525.1 uncultured Acetobacteraceae bacterium
CGAAGGCGGCATCGTGCTCGCCGAAACCTATCCCGCCGAGGCCCTGCGCCAACTCGGGCTGAAACTGACCGGCAGCAAACGCCGCCAGGCAGACCGCCGCGCCCTCGCCGCCCCGCTTGCCGCCGTGCTGCACCACCTCAACGTCACCGCCACCGCCGCCCTCACCGAATGCCTCGCCACCGGTTTCGGCCCCGATGCCGCCGGTGAAGACCGACTCGACTGCGTGCTCGGCGTCCTCGCCGTCATCAACGTGCTCGCCGGCCACCGCCCCGACGGCATCCCGCCAGACCCCTGGCTGCGCCGCTGGGAAGGCTGGGTCCTCGGCCAGACCGCGTTGCCGCGCTAGCAGGCATGAATATTATGGTTTGTAATATGTTATACATTTACTTTTCTGCACATTTCTAGCCACTCTGCGCCTGGGGCGTAAATTTTCGTAGGTCTGCGGCGGGTCCACCGAGTCCCCCCAGCATGGCTGCGTATCGGCGCGCGCCGAGATCGCAACCCACCCGCAGGCGCAGTCATGACAACCTTCCTCTCCTCGGTCTGGGACCGCGTCACCAACACCAGCACCTTCGGCAGCGCCCTGTCGAACGATCCGCTGACCATGCCGACCATTGCGGTCTCAACCACCGGTACGGAAGCGGTCAACACCTATGTCCGCTTCGTCAGCACCTCCGGCACTGTCGTCACCGTCAACGCCAATCAATATTTCGCCGTCAACCAGTTCAGCTTCGACCCAACCCAATCCCTCAACATCGGGTCGCAGAGTACCGGCGCCGGCGCCGGCAAAGTCAGCCTCAACACCCTCAACCTCTCGCTCGGGGACGCCACCCTCAACCCCACGCTATTCAAGCAACTCGCCGCCGGAACCCTGTTCGGCGAAGTCGATCTGCTCAGCTACAGCCGGGCTGACGGCAAACTGATCAGTGATGACAGCTTCGGCCTCGTCGGCGGCACCGCACTCAGCATCGACAGCACCGGCGTGGTGCAATATTCCGCCCAATTCGGCGCCCTGGAACTGCAGCACAATTATCGTCAGTCCAACGGCACCCTCGCCGCCACGCCTGCGACGGCCTGGAACGCGATCACGAACACCTCCAGCTTCTCCACCACCGGGACTGCAAGCGCATCCCCGATGGCGGCCCCAACGCTGGCGCCAACAACCGGCCTGTCCAACGTCCAACCCGGCACCGTCGATACCTATGTCCGGTTCCTGTCCTACCCGAGCGCAGGCGGCACCTACCTCACCGTTGCCGGCAACAGCCTCTTCGCCGTCAATCAGTTCAACTTCGGTGCCAACCAGATCCTCGCCCTCGGCACCACCGGTGCCGGCGCTGGCAAAGTCACCTTCTCCACCCTCAACCTCGCACTCGGGGACGCCTCCCTCAACCCAACCCTGTTCAAAGACCTCGCCAGCGGCATCGCCTTCCAGGAAGTTGATGTCCTCAGCTACAACCACGCCACCGGCGCATTGGTCAGCGCCAACAACTTCGGCCTCGTCGCCGGCTCGACCCTCTCCGTCGACAGCACCGGCATCGCCCAATATTCCGCCGAATACGGCGCGCTGAATATTTCGCAAGCGATCCCCTGCTTCCTCCGCGGCACACGCATCGCCACCCCGCGCGGAACCGTCGCGGTGGAACACCTGCGCGCGGGCGACCTCATCCAAACCTTGTCCGGTGCCACCCGCCCCATCCGCTGGATCGGCACCGGCCGCACCCTCGTCACCCCAGGCAATCGCTGCGACGTCTCCCCGGTCATCATCCGCCAGGGCGCACTTGCCGAGGCAATCCCCGCGCAGGACCTGCACGTCACCCGCCATCACGCCATGCTGATCGATGATGTGCTGATCCCCGCTGAACATCTCATCAACGGCACGTCGATCCTCTGGGATGAAACCGGCCAAGTCATCGAATATTATCACATCGAATTAGACAGCCACGACATCCTGATCGCCAACGGCGCCCCCTCCGAAAGCTTCCGCGACGACGGTAACGCCAACCAGTTCCAAAACCTCGCCAGCCGCCCGGC
>CAINEA010000362.1 GCA_903847525.1 uncultured Acetobacteraceae bacterium
CCAACGGCGCGCAGCACGAGGCCAGGGCGCGTGCGGTAAAGGAACAGCTGCACCATCACAGGGGCCGCCAGCGACAACCAGACCAGCGGATCCAGCAGCATCAGTTGCTGCACGAACGCTGATGCCTCGCTTAGATGCGGGAACAGCACGGTCGCCAGGCCCGGGATCGGCGTGCTCTGGTAATCCTTGCCGAACAGCGCCGACAGGCCGATGCCGAAAATCGTCAGCGCCAGCCCGGTCGCGACCTGATTTGCCAGCAGGGTCAAGGTCAGGAAGCCGAATATCAGCGACATCGCCGCCCCGGCGGCCATCGCCAGCACGATGCCGAGCAACGGATTGCCGGTCGTGACGGTGGCCGCGAATCCGACCACGGCACCGACCAGCATCATGCCCTCCAGGCCCAGGTTCAGCACGCCGGAGCGCTCAGTTACCAGTTCGCCGAGGCCGGCCAGGATCAGCGGTGTGGCGGCGCGCAGGGTGGCGACCAGCACCGCGAGCAGGATCGCCGGATCATCCATGGCGCACCGCTCCCGTAACCGGCATCTTTCGCGCCGGGACCAGCCGCAACCGGAACTGCACGAACACGTCCGTGCCGAGCAGGAAGAACAGCAGCATACCCTGGATGACGCCCGTGGCGGCCAGCGGAAGTTGCTGCGACATCTGCAATCCCTCACCCCCCAGATACAGCAGCGCCATCAGCAGGGAAGCGAACAGGATGCCCACCGGATGCAGCCGCCCCAGGAAGGCGACGATGATCGCGGCAAAGCCGTATCCAGGTGAAATGATCGGCTGCAACTGTCCGATCGGCCCCGCGGCCTCGCAGATGCCCGCCAGGCCAGCCATGCCACCCGAAAGCAGCAGGCAGAACCAGACCGTGCCCTTCTCGGAAAACCCCGCATATCGCGCGGCACCGGGCGCCAGCCCGACCACGCGAATGCGAAAGCCCGCTAGCGTACGGCCCAGCAGCAGAGAGCCGAGCGGCACGGCGGCGACCGCGATCAGCGCGCCGATATTCACTCGCGTGCCCTCGATCAGCAGCGGCAGCGTCGCATCGGCGGCGAACTGCCGGGTTTGCGGAAAGTTGAAACCATCCGGGTCCTGCCACGGCCCATGCACCAGCCAGCCCAGAAGCTGGATGGCGACATAGGTCAGCATCAGCGTCGTCAGGATTTCGTGCGCGTTGAACTTCGTGCGCAGGAACGCGGCGATGCCGGCCCAGGCGAGGCCGCCGGCGACGGAGGCCAGCAGCATCAGCGGCAGTACCCACCAGCGATCGTCACCGCCAAAGGCCAGCGCCACGCCGGCCCCACAGATCGCCCCGATGGTGAACTGGCCCTCCGCCCCGATGTTCCACACATTGGCCCGGCAGCCGATGGCGATCCCGATCGCGCAGAGCAGCAACGGCGTCGCCTTCAGCGCCAGTTCGGTCAGGCTGTACAACTCGCTGAGCGGGTCGATGAACAGGACCTGCAGGCACGTGACCGGATCGCGCCCCAGCAGGCGGAAGATAATCGCCGCGCCGATCACCGCCAGCACCACAGCGATCAGCGGCGAAAGCCAGAGCATGGCCTGCAAGGGCTCTGGCCGGTGTTCCAGCCTAAGCTGCATGGGCGTTCTCCACCGCTGACGCGCCACCCATCAGCAGCCCGACGGCGTCGATGCTGGTTTGCGCCACCGGAACCGGCGGCGTCAGGATGCCGTCGAACAGCACCGCGATGCGATCGCAGATCTCGAACAGCTCGGGCAGATCTTCTGAAACGAGTAGGATGCCCGCCCCAGATGCGGCGAGGTCGATCAGTTCCTGCACCGTCCTTGCCGGCACCGCCGGGTTGACGACCAGAATATTGGGCACCTGAGCCACCAGGGCCACG
>CAINEA010000363.1 GCA_903847525.1 uncultured Acetobacteraceae bacterium
ATCCTGCGCGGGATCATCGCCCGCGGTCTGGGGCTGCGCTGAGGCGCATAGGATCGCCGTCCATTCACGGACAAAGGCATGTTTCTTGCTTTGCAAATCCAGCAATGCGGCTAAGCTAGCCGCACGTCGATGATCCCGCCTTTTGGAGACGCCGTACCGTGCTGAAACCCCAGGCCTACACGTCAGACGGGCAGTCGGCGTTCTTCGATGAAATGCTGGGGCTGGATGGAACCCCGCGGCCGGCCTACGCCGAACTGGTGAAGTGGCTCGGCTCGCAATCGCGCGCCTCTTTCCGCCACAAGCAGCAGGAAGCCGATGCCATTTTCCGCCGCCTCGGCATCACCTTCGCCGTCTATGGCGCAGCGGAGGCCAACGAACGGGTCATCCCCTTCGACCTGATCCCCCGCATCATCTCCGCCGCCGAATGGCGCTTCCTCGAACGCGGGATCGAACAGCGGGTCCGCGCCCTGAACGCCTTCCTGTACGATATATATCACCGCCAGGAGATCGTTCGCGCCGGCAAGATCCCGTCCGAGATGGTCAACCAGAACGACGCATTCCTGCCGGAAATGATGGGGTTCGACCCTCCGGGCAACGTCTATGCCCACATCATCGGCACCGACATCGTCCGTGCCGGGGAAAACGGCTTCTTCGTGCTGGAGGACAATCTCCGCACCCCCTCGGGCGTGTCCTACATGCTCGAAAACCGAGAAGCGATGATGCATCTGTTCCCCGAACTGTTCGCCGCCCACCGGGTGGCGCCGGTGGAACGCTACCCCGAATTGCTGCGCGAAACCCTGGCCAGCGTCCCGCCGCAGGATTGCGACGGAGACCCGCGCATCGCGGTACTCACCCCCGGCGTCTTCAACTCGGCCTATTTCGAGCACGCCTTCCTCGCCGACCAGATGGGCGTCGAACTGGTGCAGGGCAGCGACCTGATCGTCGAGGATGGGGCGCTTTACATGCGCACCATCCGCGGCAAGGAACGCCTGCACGTGCTGTACCGCCGGCTGGACGACGCGTTCCTCGATCCGCTGAACTTCCGCCCAGACTCCCTGCTCGGCGTGCCCGGCCTGTTCGACCTCTACCGCGCCGGCAAGGTCACCATCGTCAACGCCCCCGGCACCGGCATCGCCGACGACAAGGCGGTCTATGCCTACGTGCCCGACATCGTGAAATTCTACACCGGCGAAAAGCCGATCCTGGACAACGTGCAGACCTTCCGCTGCTCGATCGGCGAGGAACGACGCTACGTTCTGAACAATCTGCACGATCTGGTGGTCAAGGAGGTGCACGGCTCCGGTGGTTACGGCATGCTGATCGGCCCTCACGCCAGCCGCACCGAACGCAGCGACTTCGCCGAGAGGATCAAGGCCCGCCCTGCCAACTATATCGCCCAGCCCACCCTGGCGCTGTCCACCTGCCCGGCCTTCTGCCCGGAGGGGATTGCGCCACGCCATGTGGACCTGCGCCCGTTCGTGCTGGTCGGCGACAAGGTCCGCGTCACCCCGGGGGGGCTTACGCGGGTGGCAATGAAACGAGGATCCCTGGTGGTCAATTCCAGCCAGGGTGGTGGAACCAAGGACACTTGGGTGCTGGAGGACTGACGATGCTGGGCCGCACTGCCTCCAACCTGTTCTGGATGTCGCGCTACATGGAGCGGGCGGAGAATATCGCCCGCCTCACGGAAGTCGGGCATCGCATCTCCCTCACCCCCGATGTCGGCTCCGGCTACCGCGAGGACTGGCAATCCACGCTCGCCGCCGCCGGCTGCCTGGACATGTTCCTCAAGGGCACCTCCAAGCTGACGGCCGATGCGGTGCAGAAATATTTGCTGTTCGACCGCAACAACCCGTCCTCCGTCGCCTCCTGCGTGGAGGCGGCACGCCATAACGGCCGCTCCGTGCGAACCGCGCTCACTCGGGAAGTGTGGGAGGCGCTCAATTCCACCTGGATTGAATTCGGCACCTTCAAGCCCAACGATCTCGGCCCGGGCCGGCTGCCGGAATTGCTGGACTGGGTGCGCGAACGCTCGGCGCTGTTCCGTGGCGCGCTGATCGGCACCTTGCTGCGCGACGAGGGCTATCATTTCTGTCAGCTCGGCACCTTCATCGAACGCTCCGACAACACCGCCCGCATCCTCGATGTGAAATACAACGTCCTGCTGCCGACCAACGAGGCCGCCGGCGGCGAGCGCAGCATCCATCAATGGGAAACCATCCTGCGCTCGGTCTCCGCGCATCGTTCCTACCGTTACGTCTACAAAGACCGCTACCGCCCCTCCAATGTCGCGGACTTCCTGATCCTGCGCCCGGAAATGCCGCGCAGCCTGCGCTTCAGCCAGGACTGGGTGGAACGTTCCCTGCTTGCCTTGTCGCAGATCACCGGCGGCGGCGCGGACAGCCTGGCGCTGTCGCGTGAAACCAGCGAGAAGCTGCGCGCCTGCGCCATCCCGACGATCTTCCGCATGGGACTGCACGAATTTCTGACCGAATTCCTGAACCGCACCGCTGCCACCGCCGACGCCCTCGCGGTGGACTATCACTTCAACTGAGAACTCGGCCTCTCGTTCCCCCGACGTTTCAAGCCCCAGGCGGATAGTTTCCTTCATGCGCATCGCGATCACCCATATCAGCGAATACAGCTATGACGGCCCCGCAGCACCCACGGTCCAGGCGCTGCGGCTGACGCCGACGCCGGTCAAGGGGCAGATAGTGCTGTCCTGGAAGATCGAGGCGCCCGGTTACGCCACTGCCTGCTCCTACACGGACGGGTTTGGCAACCGGGTGGACCTCGTCTCCGCCCCCGGCGATCTGAGCGTCGTGCGAGTGGTCGCCGAGGGCGAGGTGGAAACTTCCGATACCGGCGGCGTCGTCGGTTGGACGAGCGAAGCCGTGGCAGCGGGCGCATTCCTGCGCGTCAGTCCGGTCACGGCGCTGAGCCCGGAAATCGAGGAACTGGCCGCAGCCATCAAGAAAGCCGACCGCCTGTCCACGCTGCACGCGCTGATGGAAGCGGTGCATGAGCGTGTCGCCTATGTTGGCGACAGCACCGACGCGCACACCACGGCGGCGGCGGCCTTTCTGGAA
>CAINEA010000364.1 GCA_903847525.1 uncultured Acetobacteraceae bacterium
GACGCTGCATCTTGCGGGCCCACACTTCCTTCTCGATCTCGATCAGCGCTTGCAGCTCGCGCAAATGATGCGCGTTGGATAAGGCGTGCAAAACGTTCTGGAGCGTATAGTACGGCTTCCAGTGATCGTGGACGACGATGCCTGCCATATATTCCGGCAAGCTGCCCCGCTTCGGCGAAATTCGGTAGAACGTCAGCAGGAGCGTCGATGCAATATGCAACCATTGCGTCTTGCCGCCGATCCGAAAGCCGGTCTCGTCCAGATGCTTCACCGGCGCCGCCGCCACGTGCTCGCGCAAGGAGGCGGCGACCCCCGCGAACCTCTCGGCGCAGGTCCGGCTCATGCTGGCGATGGTTGCCGTCGTCAGGCTGACACCGAGAAGCTCCGCCATCAGTTGGGCCAGGCGCTTCTCAGGTAAGAATTGGAAATGCAGAAGATACACCACGATGGCCGCGATCCTCGCGCCGTATTGAACCGGCGCCGCGACACCCTCGGGGAAGGCCGCACGTGTCTTCGTGCCGCACTTGACGCACTTGACGCACCGTCAGGCGAAGGCCCGGTGCTCGGTGACGCGCAATGGCTGGGGTTCGGGCAGATCGAAGACCTGCCGGGCGGCGTGGTCCGTTGCCATGTGCTCGCTCAGCACCGCGCCGCAACCGACGCAGACCTCGGGGAAGTAATCGACAGTGGCGTCTGGAGTTTCGACGCGGCTCAAGGTTTTGTCTGGATGGCCAGTCTGCCCGCCGGTCTTCTGTCCGGGTGGCGGTCAATCCAGAAAACACCTCGGCGGCATCGGCGAAATCCCGCCCACGCCCCTCCATGGCCTTTGTTCGCTTGGCAGGGTTAGAGGTGATCCCCACGCAATTTCATGTAGCTACGATAAATCGCCTTGCCAATCCCTTTGGTACGAATTCGCGCGGTCAGCGGCCAGCGTTCCCCGGAAACGAGGGAAATAGTGATGCCGAATCTTGAGAAACTGTCTGTGATGGATTGGGTAGGCGCCTGCGAACCGGCAATAGCCCATGTCTGCAAAACTCCGGTTCACGTGATGGAGGATGACACCGAGATCCACGCTGCCTTGGTGGCACTCGGCGAGGCGCTCGACGACCACGCATCCTCCGGTGCCAACCTGTCAGCCAGCCTGCAAGCAGGAGAGCCGGGGAAAGACCTGCTGGCCATCCTGACCCAACTCGGCCCGGCGAGGTTGTTACGATTGTTCCACTGGCTCAGCAGCGGCGACGCGCCGGACAGGCAAGAAGCGCTGCGGTCGCTGCTCGACGACGCCTACGGTTCCGCGGCGACGCTTCGGGCCATGGTCCATGCGCTGCATCGCCAGGCGCTGCTCGCGAGCATCTTCGATGAATCCCGGCTTCAGGCGCTCTTGCTGGCGTCCAGGGCGGCGCGTGAGGAAGTCGGCGCATGAAACATGTCCTGGCCGCCCCGATGATCGTCGCCCTGACGATCCTGGCTCTGCCGGTGTCCGCGTCGGCCCAAGTCGCTTCCGGCAGCGCCGGTTGCACCGTCATCACCCAGGCCGCCGCGAACGGGGTTGCAGCTCGCATTCAAGCTGATGACAGCAGCATTCGCGACCCGATGAGCGTGACGAGCCTTACGTGCCTCGATCATTTCTTCAACGGCTTCGGGTTGAACCTGATCGCCAGCATCCTCGATCCTGCGGCCTTGCTGAACAACGTCGAGGGCAAGATCTGTTCGCTCGTCAGCTCAACCCTCAGCAGCCTGACCGGCGCCGCTCAATGCGGCCTGACCATCACCGGTTTCAATCTTGGCTTTGGCGGGTTCGGAGGCGGCGCCTTCTGCCCGAAACTGAGCTTCGGCGGCGGGGGCCCGACCTGGGCCACCTTCGGGAGCGGTTCCGTCGCTTCGGGGGGAGGCGGCTTCTACATCAACGGCGCTGGCGTTCCGCCGACCGGATATCCGCTCCAGCCGAATTCCGGCACCTATTAGGGAGCGGCTGGCATGCGCACGAACCTGCTGAGAACCACCGCCTTGATCATCGCCGGCGGCATTCTGTTGAATGCCGCGCCGGCGCGCGCCGACTGGCCGACCTTCGATGCCATCACGCATTTCCTGATCACCCAGATGCAGAACGCCGTGACCAATGCGGTCACCAAGGTCGAGAACGCCGTCACCAACATCGGCAATCTGATCAGTGACAAGATCCTCAATCTCGACACCGACCTGACCGATGTCATCAGCCGGGGTTTCACCCAGCAGTCCAACTACCAGAAGGCGGCTGTCGGCGCGCAGATGCAGATCACCGACGCGTCGAACGCGGCCATGGCGCGGGTAAACCGCGATACCCGCAACGCGCAGATCGTCAGCGAACATACGCCGAGTCCGATGCAGTGCCTGACGCTCGATGCCGGGCAGGCCGGCGTCTCTGCCTCGGTCGCGGCCGTCGCGGTTGCTAAATCGATCGGGCTGATTACCGATAACCGTGGCGAGGCGCTGTCGGGACAGCCCGCCTTCTACGGACAGGCCCAGGCCGTGCAGGCGATCAATTACCTGCACTGGTCCCGCTATTGCTCGCAGACCGAGGCGGATGCCGGCCTCTGCGCGACAACGGCGTTGCCCAATGCTGACCAGCACGCCTGGAATCTTTTCGGCGACGGCAATCTGGTCGATCAGGATGGCATCAACGCCGCCAACGACTATGCCACCAACCTCGTGCAGCCGATCGTGCCGGCGGCGCTGCGGGCGGACCAGCTGGCCTCGGTCACAGGTCAGGACGCCGCGGCACGTCGGCGCAGCTATAACGCCCGCATGTCGCTCGCTCGGGGTGTCCTGAACTACGCGATCGGCGTCCAGGCGCCGACCGTGACCCTCTCGCCGGCGCAGAAGCAGCAGCTCACCAATGAGGGCCTGCCGGTCGTCGATCAGGGGTCCTGGCTGCAGGCGGTGACGCTCGAGGTGGACCGGCGCTTCAGCGGCGTCGAATGGGCCGCGGCGCTTCAGACGATGCCGCCGGCGACGGTGCAGCGGGAGATCGCCACCCAGCTGGCGCTCAGCAATTACCTGGCGCTGCAGAACTATCGGATCGGACTGTGGCAGGCAGCCATCGCAGCGACGCAGGTCGCGCAAAGCGAGGAAATGAACTTCCGGAGCACCGTCGCGATGCCGACGCCGAACATGGCCGCGAAGTAGCACAGGAGAACATCGATGTCCGACAGGTCATCCGAACGATCCGCCACGAATGCCTCTCCGACGGGTGGCCCTGTAGTACCAACATCGGGCGCAACGATTCAGAGCGCCGCTTCGGCAGTAATACCCGCGGCACCGGGTGCATCGCCGGCGTCAAATGCCGCCGAAACGAATTCACCGGCGCAGAGCAAGCCAACGGGCACGCCTACTGACCCGGAAAAAGATGAGCTGCGCCAGCTGGTGCTGCGGCTGGGACAGGCTGGGACCGCAATAGTCAGGTCCGATCCAGCGCTCGGCCGCGTGATCGAGAACCTGGTGCGCGAAATTGACCAGCTGGGCCGGCGCGAGGATCCCGTCTATCGAACGCGCGTCGCCTACGCATTGCAGGACGTCGAGAAGCAGTCGACATCGATCCCGTTGGCCCCGGGCCTGCGCACGGAGCTGGGCGCGCTGGCAGCGACCTATCCGGGTCTGCAGAACGAGCGGATGCGGGATCTGGTGGCCAGCACGCCATTGATCGATGACAGGGGCCTGGTGCGCGATATCCGCAGCCAGGCAAGGCGGATCGCCGGCCTGCCCGATCAAGTGTCCCCAGGAAACACCAGCCCCATCGACGCTCTGGAGAATCGTGCTCGAATGAGCATGCGAGTGACAGCGCCAGACCAGGCACCGACAGCCCCTGCGGGTGGAAATCCAGCGAGCGTGACGCAGACTCCAGACCAGGCACAAGTCATAAAGCCCGGGTGGGATCAGACCCAGGCCGGCGGTCGTCAGCAGCCATCCCCAGAGACCGCGCAACAGTTTCAGGCCACGGGCTTCCACCGTCCGGGGCGCGTGATGCTGGACATCATGACCGCGATCCGCAGACCTGAGCCGGCGACCCCGGCGCCGTGGGACCGTCAGCTGACGCCGATGGGCGATCGCATCACGGCCTATACCGACAGGATGCGCGAGGGCGACCAGGAGCAGGGTTTCCGCCGGGCTGAACGGTCCGGCCAGATCGCGCTGACCGCGATGAAGGATTTTTCCGACGGCCCGGGCGCGGTCCTGATGACGCGCATCCGCGATGCCGCCAAAGCCGACCCGAACGGTGTGACTGGCGTGCTGGCCGAGATGCGCGAGGGCGGTCGCTATGCCGGCTTGCGGCAGGATTTCAACGTCGCACTCCAGCACGAGGAGGGCTTTGCCGCGGCCTATGAAAAGGCAGCCGGCGCCGTCGCGAAATTCGGTGTGGATCGCGTCGAGGTGGAAAAGATCGCCGCGGCCAGACCCGACACGGCCGCGATCAGCGGACGGTTCCAGAAGCTCGACGCCGAGATCGGGAAGGCCGCCTCGATGCTGCCCGGCAAGACCGAGGGCAGGAGCTTCACCGATGAGCTTGCCGAGCGTGCAGGGGAGGTCGTCCGCAAGGCGGTCGATGCCGTCACCAACGCGTTCAACCGGCTGCGGCCGACATCGAGCCCGTCCCCCAGCCTGTGACGTCGATTTTCCGGATCAATCCTGTCGAGAGCTTGGCCAACTCAGGCGCCTGATTCGCGCGCCTCCACTTCATCCTCGTCGGACCTGCCGCACGAGGACATCATGCAACGCAACCGTGTCTTTCTTCTGCCCCTGCTTCTGGTCCTGCCCTTGCTGCTGGGGCCGGCGACCGCCTGGGCACAAGGTCCGCCGCCATCAAGCTTCACCTTGAGCTGGTCGGCACTCGATCCCGGCAACGACTGGACCGCACAGATCATCCAGTCGGTGTTCCCGATCGCCGGGTCGGCGTCGGCCAGCTACGCCACCGGCAACGAAGCGACCGTGATCGGCTCCCTGGTTGGCACGTTGACCGGCTTCGTGGCGGCGATCGCGATGGCCTTCCTCTGCTACGCGACGATCATGCAGATCCATCGCGGCGCCGAGACCGGGCGCGTCCTGGCCAATACGATGACCACGATGTTTATCGTCCGCCTCGGGATGGCGGCCGTCCTGATGTATCCGCTGAGCACGGGGTTCAGCGCCGGGCAGGAGCTGGTGGTCCGCTCCGCGCTCTGGGGCGCGGGCATGGCCAGGACGGTCTACAACGCCGCCGTCACGGCGATCGGGCCGGACGCCATGGTGATCGCCGATCCGATCATTCCCGGCACCAAGACCATCGTCTCAAACCTCATCCAGGCCGAGATGTGCCGCGCCCTGATCAACCAGGCCGCCGCTCAGCCGGCACTGGTGCCCGCGCCGACGCCGGCCACCGTCGTTGATCCGGTCAATGGCGGCTACACCACCTGGGCCTACACGCTGTCCGCCGGCAACAGCACCGGATCGCCGGTCTGCGGCACCGTCACCGTCCGAGAACCCAAGGCAGGAGCCACCACCTTCTCCGGCGTCAATCTCGACATGGCCAGCCAGCAGAAGGCGATCCTCACCAACGTGCTGACGGCCGATATCCGCCCGACCGTGGAAGTCATCGCTCAGCAGTTCTGGACGACCAAGCAAGCCGCCGCGCTAACGCCCCTGATGGACGTGCTGACAACCGCGACCACGGACTACACCCAACAGTTGACCGCGGCCGCCAGCGCCAAGGCGGCCGAATTGCGCGCCGCATTGTCCGACGCGACGCAGGCACGCAGCGGCAATCTCGGATTGATCCGGAACGAGGTGCAGCTGTCCTCGCTCGGCTGGTCGAGCGCCGGCGCCTATTTTCTCGAATTCGCCCGGCTGAATGGCGAGGTCTTGTCGCTGATGAGCGCGGTGCCAACCGTCAATACGCCGAGTTATCAGGGGCTTGGCCCATCGCTCGCCTCGGACATCGCGCCGCTGATCGTGTCGCAGCAGGCATTCCTGACCAAGCTCAATACCTACGTGCAGACGACGGACGGTCTGGATGCCCCGGGCGGCAACGCCGATCTGTTCACCGGCGCGGTGCCCGCCTCCGACGGCTCGGCCACGATCGAAAGTGTGTTCCGGAACCTGCGCCTGAACGATCGGGTGCTGAACCTGTTCGTCGCCGGGATGGCGCCGACGGGCAACAACTGGACCGACCCCTTCAGCGCCTTGATGCAGCTCGGCCACCAGATGGTGGTCGTCGCATTGGCGGCTCTCGGAGCCGCCGGGCTGCTGGCTTCGGATACCGCCTCGACCGTGGGCGCCATCGGCAGTTTCTTCACCGGCAACTGGGGTGGTGCCGCGGCCATCACCGTCGGCCACCTGATGATGACGTTCCTGGCAACGCCGATCTTTGTGGGGCTGATGGGTATTCTCATTCCCGGCCTGACGCTCGCCTTTGTGCTGCCGATGATCCCCTGGGTGATGTGGATGGCCGGCGTCACCGGCTGGCTCATCCTGGTCTGCGAGGCGGTTATCGCCGTGCCGCTCTGGATGCTGGCGCATATGACGATGCAGGGCGACGGACTGCATGGCCGCGCGACAGAGGGTTACTCTCTGCTGTTCAACGTGCTGTTCCGGCCGACGCTGATGATTGTCGGTCTGTTCCTCGGCTACTTCATCTTCGCGGCGAGTTCCTGGCTGATCCGCATGAGCTTCGGTATCGCCGCCGGGTTCGTGCTGCAGAATGGTTGGCTTGTGACCAACGTGATCGGGGTCGTCGTGATGCTGTCGATCTTCGTGACCATTCACATCGTCGCCGCGCTGCAATCCTTCCGGATGATCTCACTGGTGCCGCACCATCTTCCGCGGCTGATCGGGTTCATGTCCGGCGGGCGGGTCGATATGGAGCAGTATTCGCGGGACGCCGCTCTTGTCGGCATCGGTGGGACCATGCGGGAGATCAAGAAAGGGGCGTATGCGGCGTTGCCTCGGCAGCAACGGTCGGCCCAGTCAATCGAACAACCGCAGATGCGCGTTGGCGGTCCGACAAACCATCAACAGTCGAGTAGCGATGGAAATAATCCGACCGGCCATGGTATGGATTCGACGCTCCGCGCAGCAACCGACAATCCTGGAACCGGACGGTCAGAGGAGGCGTGATGGACGATGATGAGTTCGACGACACCGGCATAGGGCCTCTTGCAGCTTATCAGCTGGGCAGGTGGTCTGCTGAATCCGATCAAGACCACAGGGAGCTTTTGGATCGACTAACCGGATGCGAACCGGTTGCCAAGGTCGACTACGATTATGCCCTCCAGATTAACCGGGCTCTTGCAGCAGAGAATCGCCGTCTGATCGAACTGGTGAACATCCTTGAGAATCAGCTGGCGGAATATCGCCACAACTATGATCGGCTGTCCCAATGGGGTGATGAAGTCGCGAAGGAGCTGAACGAACGGCGGGCGCGCGACGCTGAACGCGGGCAATAGGACGAAAGCGTTCAGCCCATTCGCGCGCCGCACTTGCAGGCTCGCTTCCTCACCAGGAGGTCGTCATGCACCGTTCCGCGTTCATTTTGGTTGGAATTCTTTCCGTATCGCTGACCGCCTGCAGCGGCGGCAACGTCAAGTCGGCGCGCGACTACGACGCCCCGGCCGCGCCGACGGTTCAAAACCCGCTCTACGATCCCTTCATGCCCTACGGCACGGCCAATGCGACCTGGGCCGCACCGATCTACAATCGAGCCGGCACCATCGTCCGCCCTAGCGATCCCGGGATCGATCACGGAAGGCCGCCTTACGAGCAGGCGCCATGGGCCATGGGAGCGGAAGGACGCAACGTCTTCGCGCCACCCGGCACGTTCTGACTTTTCTAATGCGGCCAGAACGGTTCGGGGGAGCGCAGGTAGTCGATCGCCGAACCGAGCTGGCCGGTTCGCAGCTGCCAGTTCACATGGGCGTTCTTGAACGCGACCAGGAAAAAGATCGCGCAGAACGGGACGAACTGCAGAGCCCCGATGATCCGGGGTCCGCCAGAACGGGACGCCAGCGCGTGATAGATCCACAGGATCACGAGTACACAGCCGAGCATAAGGGAAGCATAGGCAAGTCTGGCTGTCTGCCGCCGGCGTGAAGAGATGCGAGCCTGCAAAGCCCGCGGCGACAATCCGAGATCGAAGCCCGTACCAAGCAGATCAAGCTGGCCGTCTTCCGTCCGCGGAACGTGTGGGTCGGAAATCGTCCGGCGTCGCAGCTTTCTCGCCAGATCGCGGATGAGCAGCGCGTTCTGCCGGATCTGTTCGATCTGGAGGGTCGACAACGGCGCAGCGGCCGTCGATTTTGCGCCGCGCCAGATGGACCCAAATACCGATCCCTGTCCTGGGCCGGACTGGCCGGAAATATTCTGTTCCATGGGTCAGCGCCTGATCGAGGCGACGAGTGCGTTCAGATCGGCGGGCATTCCCTCCGAGCGTCCTTCGGATCCATCCGCCTTGCGCCATATGAAGGTCGGCGTACCACGCAGGCCAATAGCCTCGGATGCCGCCTTGTTGGCGGCAAGACGGGCAGGGGCCTCCGGCGAGGCAGGTGTATCGAGCCGGCCTCCGGCCCAGGCCGGCACCATCTGATCGGCAGGCTGGCTGAGCATGGACAGAGCGCTCGCCGTGCTGCGGCCTCTGTTCTCATGGTCGAGGATGGAGATCGGGATCACGGCGACCTGCAAGCGCTTTGCCTCGATCAGCGGCTGCAGTTGCCGCATCGCGCCGGCCGAAAAGGAGCACATCGGATCGATGAACATCCAGAGCTTCGGCGCAGCCGGATCGCCGGTCAGGCCTGACGTCGCGCCCTGCACCGTGGCAAGCGCAGATACGGCCAATGGCGGAGCGGCGTCGACGGGAACTCCCGTCGCCACAGGTCCAATCTCCACAGTGGCGATGGCGCCAGAGATCGGCGTGACCTGATCGCGCGTAACGTTCTTGCCCGCTGCATCCCACATCGCGCCCGGTATCACCCGCTCACCGTCCGGCGTCACATAGAAAACCTGAAACTGTCTACCATTACTGACGAAGATGCCGCGCAGGCCATGGGCACTACCCAGCTCTTTGGTCTGCCCTGGAGCGGCCGCGAGCAACTGTGCCGGGGTTAGCTCCGAGATGATACCGGCGACCGCGGCGCTACCGTCGGGGACAATTTGGAGGAGCATGAACTGCTGCCCGTTGCGGGCAACCACACTCCGAAGGCCGTGGAAGGAGCCCATCTCCGTGAGCTGCGCGCCGGCGCCGGCCACATGGCGAAGAACCGGCGGCAGGGCGGGGTCCTGGCCAATGGTTGCAGGCCGGGGAGGTTCAATCTCCGCGCCGACGGGGCGTGTTGGAGGGGGAGATCCGGCAAGGACGGCCGGCCGGGCAGGAGCCGCGGGGATCGCGCATTGGGGCTCCGCTGCCGCCAGTTCCGGAAGCAGACACACGGTCGAAGCGAGCAGCAGTGTTCGCACGGCACCCTCCATGATGATCCACGAAGGGTCTCCTGACGGCGCGCGAATGGAGATCGGTCGCGTGTTCGGCCCGTCAAAGCTTTGGACCAAAGATGGGCAACCGCGACTTTGGGCGGAGCGACCAGGAAGTCGGGATACGGATCGGACGAAATTTCCAGATCGGCAAGGCAGCTGGCAGCTCGTGGGAGACTTGCGCGATATCGCGCAAGAGGGAGATGGCGACCAACCGAATCAGGCTATGATGATCGCCACAAAATTCCACGCAGGTATCGAGAGCGGCTTGCTTCATCGAGAGGTCGGCCAGCGATCGGGCGGGGCACGCCGCCACATTCTCGATCTCGACGACCAAAGTGATCCTGGCTCGTTCGCACGAAGCAGATTCGGCGCCGTTCAGGGCTTCCGGGTGACCCATGAGTTCGAAAGCTTTGTCGAGGGTCTGTGAATAGGCGACGAACGCTGTCCGTAGTCGCGCGCACGAGGCTGCGAGGAGGGAATGATTCCCGTTGGCTGACCCGCATCGCACGAAGTCAAACTCGGCAGGCCGATCCGAATGCCCATTGAAAGCGTCGATTTCTGCCATGAGCGAGCCCCCTCTGGTATGACGTTCACGGAATCGTCGTCGCCGGAGAAAGCTGCTTTGTCGGTTGAGCCATTCTTCGTGACCCTGCGGCAGGCATCCGCTCATCGACGTAGATCAGACTAAAGAAGGCTGAGTCCGTGAGGCAAGCCCCTAAACCTCCCTATAAGTCTCCTATGTGACTTCTATTGTCTAGAAATTGGGTATGGTACCGTGGGACCTATGGCAAGCGAATCAATCTGCCGCCACATCCTAATATTCGACCGAATGCACCCCGGATATTTGCAAAAAATGGATGTTCGTCATGTTGCTGCCGGAAGAAGTTTCACGGCATTGTGAGAACCACTCAGAGCCTGACGCTCACCTTCGGCCGGTTCGCCATGATCGACAACGGCCTGGGTTTCCAGCTCGTCCCGTGGTTGCCGCCGTTGGAGATGCAGCTGGGCCGGCATGTCTCCGGCGTGGCAAGGGACGACGGCCGAATCGAATGGGGGTTCGGGCGAAAGCGGAGCCTTGGTTTGTGATCGCGGTGCCCACGGCATCAACGATCAACTGGCGCCAGCGAGTAGCTGGTGTTCCGGCCGCCGGCCTGGTCCTTTGTGAGAATGCCGTGCGCGATCAGATAGTCGATATCGCGTGACGCGGTGTCCTGAGAGCACTTCGTGAGCTTGGCGTATTTCGATGAGGTCAGCTTCCCCTCGAAGCAGCCCAGCAACCGGTTGAGCACAAGGCGCTGACGATCCTGCATGGCCACGCCCGCGTGCCTCTCCCAGAACCGCGCCTTCATCAGAACGGAGGCCAGAATAATTTCCGCGCCATCGAACGCGCGATCGAGGCATCCAAGGAACCAATCGACCCAGGCAGTGATGTCCAGGTCGCCCTTCTGCGTGGCTTCCAGGATGTCATAGTAGGCTTTGCGCTCGATCCGGATTTGGGCCGACATGCTGTAGAAGCGCTGCGGGCTTTGTTCGGACCGCGCCAGCGCCATGTCGGCGATGGCGCGCGCAATGCGCCCGTTCCCGTCGTCGAACGGATGAATGGTCACGAACCACAGATGAGCGAGGGCCGCACGCAAGACCGGATCGACGGAGTCCGGGTTGTTGAACCAGGCGAGGAAAGCACGCATCTCGCGATCCACCTGCGGCGCGGCCGGGGCTTCATAGTGAACGCGCTCGCGGCCCACCGGGCCGGAGACGACCCGCATGGGACCTGACTTGCCGTCACGCCATGCGCCCACCCGGATCTTCGTCATGCCGCTGCGCCCCGTGGGAAAGAGCGCGGCATGCCAGTCGAACAGGCGCGCCTTCGTGAGCGGCGCCGCATAATTCTGAGTCGCGTCGATCATCATCTCGACCACGCCTTCGACGTTGCGATCAACAGGGGCCAGGGTTCCAATGTCCATGCCCAGCCGGCGGGCAATCGAAGATCGGACCTGCTCGCGATCGAGCACTTCGCCTTCGATCTCATTCGATTTCAGGATTTCCTCGGTCAGCGACTGAAGAACGGCCTCGGCGCGCAACTGGAAACCAAGCCCTTCCATGCGACCAATCAGCCGGCCCTGGTGATGACGCACCGCGGCCAACCTGGACGCCAGTGTTTCATGGCTCCAATGGAATTTGGGCCAGTCGGTCAGGGTGTGAATGTAGATCGTCATTCGCCGCACTTTTTGCGGAGATTGTGGCACATAATCTCCGCATTCGGCAATCGTTTTTGCCGCAGATAATGCGGAGAATAGAAGCGCTATTCTCCGCACCCCAGGTTTCGATCCACGCCCCCGCGAGGGGGGCGACGCTGACCCTCGCCAACCAGTTGCTGGCCTTGCTCGTTTCGAGCATCGCCCGCGCGAAGCGGCGAATAGCTAGCTGCCCTTATGTCACAGAAAAGAGGTTACAGATGGAACCCGCCTCCTCAACGCCACATGCTGCGCATGCGGGCACAGACATCGAGGCGAACCTGCCGCGCGGCCGGCTCAACCGCCACGTTTATCGCGGTCGGCCAAGTCGTGCTTTCGAACAGATCCAAGAGGGCTGCCGGGATAAAGCGGGTTCGGGAGGCATAGACGTGACGATCCCCCTGCCAGCTTTGCCCGTGCGTAAAGAAGCGATGCGGGGTGATGAGATGAAGACTGTCTTTGGCCCGCGTCATGGCGACATAGAGGAGGCGCCGCTCCTCCTCGAGCTCCGCCGTCGTTCCGGCGCCGAGGTCGGACGGAATGCAGCCGTCCACGACGTTGAGGATGTAGACGGATTTCCACTCGACGATGCGTGCCTGACGCCTGTGCGGCCTCTGGCACCGGAAGAAATCCGCGCCTTACGGGAACGCGAAGGTGCCAGCCAGGCGGTGTTCGCGCGCTACCTCAATGTCACGACCGGCCTCATCAGTCAGTGGGAGCGCGGCGAAAAACATCCGCAGGGAAGCTCTCTCAAGCTGCTGTCACTCGTCGCCCGGTACGGCCTCGGGACCGTCGCCTGAGCCGGGAAAGAACGGAGATGACCAGCAAGAAAAATCCCCATTGGGGCACGACGCTTGACGCATTCCTCAGCGAGGACGGCATCCGCGAAACCGCAAAGACGGCTGCCGCCGCGCGCGTACTCAGGTGCACGAGCCGCAGACCATCCCGATCGCGCGATCCGGGGCGGGAAGCAACAGGCCCAGCCTCGGGACTACCTCCTGACCCAAGCCGCTGAATTCCCGTAATAAACTGATATTGAGATGTTTTTCTTGATTTTGTCGGGTTTTTGCATATACTGAATGTCGGGTTTTTGCAGGAAGGGAAATCATGCGCCGGCGGCTGACATTGCGGGAGAGGGTGGAGCAGCGGATCGCCGAGAGGCGCGACGACGTCTTTCTGCCGCGCGAATTCCGCGATCTTGGCGGCGAGGATCAGGTCCTGCGCGTGCTGCGCGGGCTGACGCGCGACGGTCGCCTCATGCGGCTCGGCTATGGCGTTTATGGCCGGGCTGAACGCTCGCGTCTGACCGGCCAGCCAATGCTGGCGGCTCAGGATGGTTTCATCGGCGCGGCGCAACAGGCGCTCGATAAGCTTGGCGTGCCCTGGGAACCAACCGAATTTCAGCGTGCCTACAACGAAGGCCGCTCGACTCAGGTGCCGGTCAATCCGGCCGTGCGCGTGAAAGGCCGCTTCGTCCGCAGGCTCCGGTATCAGGATGTGGAGCTGCGCCTTGAGCGATGAGGTCCAGCGCGAGTTTCGGGAAGTCCAGGCCTATTTCCGGCTGCCGGGCATAGGCCTGGTCGAAAAAGACCTGCATGTCGTGCGCGCCATCCGCGCCGTGACCTCGATCGATCCCGCACCCTTCACGCTGGTTTTCGGCGGCGGCACCGCGCTCGCCCGCGCCCACAGGCTGGTACGGCGCATGTCGGAGGATGTGGATTTCAAGATCGTGCCGCGGCCGTCGGCGCCGATCAGCCGCAATGGTCTTCGCCGCGAATTGGGCAAGCTCGGCAACAAGGTGACGCAGGCGCTGCAAGACGCCGGCTTTGTGTTCGACCCGGCGGACAAGGCCCGTCTGCGATCACAGAATGAGAACCGCTACACCGTCTGGCAGCTACCCTATGACAGCGCCGGCGGGGCAGGGGAGGGGCTTCGGAGCACGATCCAGATCGAGCTGACCTATTCGCTGCTGCGGCTGCCAGCCGTCACGCTACCGGTCAGCTCCTTCGTGGCGGAAGCCTATGGCAGGCCGCCGGAGATACCGACCCAGGCTTGCGTCAGCGTCACGCAGACGGGGGCCGAAAAGCTGGTCGCACTCACGCGGCGCACAGCGATGGAAATGGCGGGCCTCAGCCGGGACATCGATCCCGCGCTGATCCGCCACGTCTATGATCTGCACATGATGAAGGATCACATCGATCTCGATCAGGCCGCGGCCCTTGCCGGCGAGATCGCGCAAACGGACGCGGCGGAATTCCGCAACCAATATCCTGCCTATGCCGACAACCTCGCCGGCGAGACGCGCAAGGCCCTTGATGCCCTGCGCACTGATCCGACGCACGCGCGCCGTTATGCCGACTTCATTGCGGCCATGGTCTATGGCGAGCAGACGGAATTCGACGTGGCGATGAAAACCGTTGCCGACATGGTTGGTGTCGCATGGCCAGCATAGGGGAGGGGAGCGATGTCCCGCGCTGGCGGCAAGGTTCACGCGATCGACACGGCGCTCGCCCGGAGCCGCGTTGCAAAGGCTTTCCGTTTCCAGTGCCATCAGACGTTCGGCCGCAAAGCCGATCATCTCGCGCAGAAATGTCGTGTCGGAGCCCTTCTCCAAAAGCTCGCGAAGGGCGATCTTGTCATCGGTCATCGTGGTGTCCTTGGGTTTGAGTTGTGTCTTGACAACCCAACCCTACCCAACGCCGCCGCGGTGACCACCGCTGTGGATAAGTAGCCCGCCTGCGCCTGACTCTCGGCGGTCGCTACGGCGGGCTACTTACCCACAGCTCCTACACCACGCCTGGGGACACGACCGTTTCGTCCGTTCTGGCCTCGATATAGATCCCCTCGTTGGACAGCA
>CAINEA010000365.1 GCA_903847525.1 uncultured Acetobacteraceae bacterium
ACCTGAGCCCGCCCATTTCATGGAAAATAACCAGGAGTCCAGAGGCGAGCCTCTGGCGGGGTCCAGGGGCAGCGCCCCTGGCCTTGCCTGTTTACCTCAAGCTGCCTGCCGCAGCTCCGCCTTCGCCGATGCCTTGATCATATCGGCCCCCTTCTCGGCGATCATGATCACCGCCGCGTTGGTGTTGCCGGATACCAACGTGGGCATGATCGAGGCATCGATCACCCGCAGGCCGGCGATGCCGTGCACCCGAAGCTGGTCGTCCACCACCGACATCGGGTCCTGGCCCATCTTGCAGGTGCCGGTGGGATGATAGGTCGTCTGCCCGTTCTCGCGCGCGAAGTTTAGCCATTCCGCATCGGTCTGCACCGCGCTGCCCGGGTTCATTTCATGCGCCCGGTACTTGTCCATCGTCGGGCTTTCCACGATCCGCCGGGCGATCTTCATGCCGGCGATCAGCACCTGCTGGTCGAGTTCCTCGGCCAGGAAGTTCGGCCGGATGATCGGCGCCGCCAGCGGGTCGGAAGATCCGATATGGATGCTGCCCTTCGATTCCGGCCGGCACTGATACGTGGCGATGGTCATGCCAGGTTCCTTGTCCAGCGTCCGGTCAGCCGCGTTGGCATAGCTCGCATGGGCAAAATGAAACTGGATGTCGGGCTCCACCAGTTCCGGACGGGACTTCACGAAGCCAAAGCAGATGCCGGCCGTATAGGTCAGCATGCCGCGATGGGTCGTGAAGTATTTCAGCAGCTCCTTCGCCATGTTCAGGCCGCGCGTCTTTTCGTTCAGCGTGATCGGCAGCTTCACCCGCCAGTTCATGCGCGTCGCATAATGGTCACGGTAATTCTCGCCGACGCCCATCAGCGAATGCCGCACGGTAATCCCGTGCGAATTCAGCAAGTCCGGCCGGCCGATGCCAGATAGTTCCAGCAATTGCGGCGACTGCACGGCGCCGGCCGCCAGGATCACCTCGCCTCTGGCGCGCGCTTCCTGCTTCTGGCCGTTCTGCACATAGCCAACGCCCACGGCGCGCGTGCCGTCCAGGATCACATGCGTGGTCTGGGCATGGGTCTCGATCCGCAAATTCGCCCGGTTGCGTGCGGGGTCGAGGAAGGCCCGCGCCGTGGACCACCGGCGGCCATCCTTCTGGGTCACCTGGAAATAGCCGAAACCTTCCTGGTTGCCGTTGTTGTAGTCCGGATTGCGGGGCCAGCCTTCCTTTTCCGCCGCCGTGATGAACGCATCCGGCAGTTCGTCATTCTCATACATATGTGTAACGTTCAGCGGCCCGCCCGTGCCGCGGCTATCATCTCCGCCAGGCTCGAAATGCTCCGCCTTCTTGAAATAGGGCAGAATGGAATCATACGACCAGCCGCGATTGCCGAACTGCGACCACGTATCGTAATCCAGCGGATTGCCGCGCACATACAGCATGCCGTTGATCGAACTCGACCCGCCCAGCGTCTTGCCGCGCGGGATCGGGATCGAGCGGCCCTTCACGTTGGGCTCCGGCTGGGTGGCGAAGTTCCAATTGTATTTCGGGTTGTTGAGCAGCTTGGAGAAGCCGACCGGGATGTTGATCCAGAAACTGTCGTCCTTGCCGCCGGCTTCCAGCAGCAGCACCTTCTTGCCCGGATCCTCGCTGAGCCGGTTGGCCAACACGCAACCGGCCGACCCGGCGCCGACGATGATGTAGTCGTACTCGGTCATCAAACTCTCCATCCTGATTGCCGAAACCTAGGCCGTGTGGACGGATTTAACCAGCATTAGCCCGCACGCAAAACTGATGATTGCTGAATAGCTGATGTCGGTTTTCTCGCAGCGGAGGGCCACG
>CAINEA010000366.1 GCA_903847525.1 uncultured Acetobacteraceae bacterium
AGGCGTCCGCACCACGCCCATGCCATACCGGTTGCTCAAGCTGGCCGATATTTATGTTTGAGCGGGACAACGATCAGTCAAGAAAACTGGCTGAGAAAAGTGCGTAAACAGGTAAAACATTGGAATAGGGTTACACCCATATTCCCGGAACACTGAATGTCCGTTCAAACTTCACAGAGCCCCCAAGAAGCTCAATTGGCGGAACTGATCGTCAAGACGCTCAATCTCGATATCGGAGCCGCGGATATTGATCCGGAGGCAGCGCTTTATGGCGAGGGACTTGCGCTCGATTCGATCGACATTCTCGAGATTGCGCTGGCCGTTTCGCAGACCTACGGCGTGAAGCTGCGCGCCGACGACGAGAACAACACGGCCATTTTCGTGTCGCTGCGCCGGTTGAACCACGAGATCCAGACACGCCGGATCCAGTAATTGCGCGGCTTTGGCCACCGGGTCGGGGCACTTTGGGTCGGTAGATTCCTGGCCGTGGCGGTGCCGCATGCCATGGCCTATCGCCGTCGGCCCCATGGCATCCACGCCACCGCCGGTCAGAAGGGACGGCTGCTACAGGTCCGGCGGGTGATCGGGCAGACCCGCGCTGCGGTTCGCCGGGCGGAGCACTGAGCATATGGCCGCCATTCCCCTGCTTCGTCGGTTGGATCGCAGCGCGCCGTTCGCCCGGCGCGGCGGTCAGGACCTATCCGTCGGCGATTACCTGCGCGACGTGGCGGCCCTTGCGGCGATGCTGCCCGGTCATTGCCATGTCGCCAATCTGTGCCAGGACCGCTACCGCTTCGCGGTTGGTTTCGCCGCGGCGCTGTGCCGCGGCCAGATCACCCTGCTGCCGCCATCCGAGGTGCCGGGACTGATCGAAGCAGCCCTGGCCGGCTATGACGACGCCTATTGCCTGACGGACACACCGAAAACGGTGTCCGCGCCGGTGTTGCCCTACCCGTCCGAATTGGCCCGTGGCGACGAAGCTCCGGCGGTGCCGTGCTTCGCGGCCGACCAGCCGGCCGCAATCCTGTTCACCTCCGGCTCCACCGGCCTGCCGCAGCCGCATGTTCGCGGTTGGGGCCTGCTGGTTTCCAGCGCGGTCAGTGCCGGGCAGGAGCTCGGCGTTGACCGGCTGCCCGGTGCCAGCCTGATCGGCACGGTGCCGCACCAGCACAGCTACGGGCTGGAATCGCTGATCCTGCTGGCCTGGCAGCAAGCGGTGGTACTGCATGCTGAGCGGCCGTTCTATCCAGGGGACATCTGCGCGCAACTCGCTGCCGCCCCGCGCCCGCGCATCCTGATCACGACGCCGCCACATCTGCGGGTGCTGCTGGCCGAGCCCGGTGCCTCGCCACCGGTGGACTTGGTCGTATCGGCCACCGCGCCGTTGCCGCGCGAGTTGGCCAGCGCGGCCGAGGCCGGCTTCGCCGCGCCGTTGCGGGAGATCTTCGGCTGTTCCGAAGTTGGCCAACTGGCTGCCCGGCGCACGCTGCAGACCGAGGAATGGACCTGCCTGGACGGCATCGCGTTGCGCCAGGATGGGTTGGCCACCTGGGCCGGCGGTCCGGCCATCGCGATGGAGACCCAGCTGGCCGACATCATCGAACTGCGCGATCCGCAGCATTTCCGGCTGCTCGGGCGTACCGGAGATCTTGTGAACATCGCCGGCAAGCGGAGTTCGCTGGCCTATCTCAATGCCCAGATCAATGCCATCGAGGGCGTGCGGGACGCGGTGTTCCTGATGGGGGACGAGACGGCATCCACGGGGTCGGGCCCGACGCGGATGGTCGCCTTCGCCGTGGCGCCCGGGCTGACGGCCGCCGCCATCCTGGCGGCCCTGCGCCTGCGCATCGATCCCGCCTTCCTGCCCCGCCCGCTGCACCTGGTGGCCCAGTTGCGGCGCAACGAATTGGGCAAGCTGACGCGGGAGACCCTGATGCAAATGCTGGCCGAGGCCCGCGACCTTTCATGATGGGTTGCGCCAGAATGAAAAGACCGAAATGAAAGGACCGGAATGAAAGGACATGCGGAGCGGCGCATGGCGGTGGACCACCCGGCGGCGGCGGGGCATTTTCCGGGCAATCCGATCCTGCCCGGCGCCACCTTGCTGGCGGAGATCATCGGCGCCATCGGCGCCGGGCTTCCGGGCCTGATTTGTCGCCACATCGTCGCGGCCAAGTTTCTGCATCCGGTCCGGCCCGGCGACCTGCTGGTGATCGACTGGGAGGACACGCCGGACGGCGATGTCCGCTTCACCGGGACGCGCGGCTCCGACGGTTCCCGTGTCCTGGCTGGCGCGCTGCGCTTCGGGCCGCCATAACCCGCGAGATGGTGAACCGGCCGAACTGGGCGACACAGCAGGAGCGCGGCTCGGTCTGGACGATCCGTCTGATCGTCTGGCTGGCGTTGCGGCTCGGCAGGCGGGCGATGCGGGTTCTGCTGCTGCCGATCTGCCTGTATTTCATGCTGGTGCCATCGCACTGGCAGCAAGCCTCGCGTGACTATCTTCCTCGCGTGCTGGGCCGCCGGACGCGGTTTTCGGATGGGTGGCGGCACTGCCACGGCTTCGCGTCCTGCCTGCTGGACCGGGTCTATCTGCTCAACAACCAGACGGGACGGTTCGCGATAACCGTTCACGGGGCGGCGCTGATCACCGAATTGCGTGCCAAGGGCCAGGGCAGCCTGCTGTTCGGCGCCCATCTCGGCAGCTTCGAAGTGTGCCGCGCCGCCGGGCGCGCGATGATGGACCTGCCGATCAGCCTGCTGATGTACGAGGACAATGCGCGCAAGACCGGCGCCGTGCTGAACGCCGTCAACCCGGATCTGGGCATGGAGATCATCGCCCTGGGACGTCCGGGTTCCATTCTGGCGGTGCGCGACCGGCTGGAGCAGGGGCATCTGGTCGGCGTGCTGGCCGATCGCGGGCTGACCGAGGAGCGCCGGGTGCAACTGCCGTTCCTGGGGGCGCCGGCCTGGTTTCCGGAAGGGCCGTTCCGCATGGCAGGGCTGCTCGGCCAGCCGGTACTGCTGATGTTCGGCATTTATCGCGGCGGCAACCGGTACGACATCGTATTCGAGGCCCTGCCGGACCCGCAGGATCTGGCCGAGTCGATGCGCCATTATGTTCGCCGTTTGGAGTATTATTGCCACGACGCGCCCTATAATTGGTTCAATTTCGGTAACTGCCCAGGTGGCTCGGCCCAGCGACGCCAATCGTAATCGGCCAATCAGCCTGAACGGATTGCTCATCAAGGTTTCAAGCAAGCTCCATCCTTGCTTCCTCGCGGTGGAGAGAACCGATCGGATCGTCGCGAAGTCCTTGGC
>CAINEA010000367.1 GCA_903847525.1 uncultured Acetobacteraceae bacterium
GCACCACGCCCATGCCATACCGGTTGCTCAAGCTGGCCGATATTTATGTTTGAGCGGGACAACGATCAGTCAAGAAAACTGGCTGAGAAAAGTGCGTAAACAGGAAAGAGTTTGACCGCGACCGTGACCGGTCTGACGGAAATCATCCACCGGCCTTAGAACATTGAATATATTGATGAAATCTGATCCGGACCGGCTCCGTCGCCTGTCATGCCTCGTCTGGCCTGGGCAAACCGGGGATCGGAGGGGGAGCCGGAAGCCGTTGCGGCATCCCCCTGCTGCGCGGAGCCCCTACCGCCCCTTAAACACCGGCGCGCGCTTCTCCATGAACGCGGTGCGGCCTTCCTTGTAGTCATCGCTATCGAAGCATTGTGCGGAAATGGCGGCCAAACCGGCCATGTCACGCTCCGCCGGGTCTTGCATGGCGGCTGCGACACCCAGCTTGGAGGACCGGATCGAGAGCGGTGCGTTGACGGCGATGGTGCTGGCGATCTTCAACACTGCGTGATCGAGATCGGCGACAGGGACGGTCCTGTTCACCAGGCCGATGCGCTCGGCCTCCTTCGCGTCGATCCGCTCCCCGGTATACAGGATCATGCGGGCATGGGCGGGGCCGACGAGATCGGTCAGCTTGCGGATCATGTCGAAACCATAGGCGATCGACAGGCGGGCGGCGGGGATGCCGAACTGGCCGTCATCGGCGGCGATGCGGATATCGGCCTGCATGGCGATGCCGAGGCCGCCGCCCATGCAGAAGCCGCGGATGCGGCCGATCACGGGCTTCGGGAAGTTCGCCAGCTTTTCCCGCCCGGCCGTGGTCAGGCGGTTGTATTCCTGCTGGGCATCGGCGTTGCTGCGCTGCTTTTCGAACTGGCTGATATCGGCGCCGCTGACGAAGGCCTTGTCGCCGGCGCCGGTCATGATCACGCAGCGGATGCTGTCATCGGCGGCGAAGCCCTCCAGGATCTCCACCATGCCGTCCCACATCTCCACGGACATGGCGTTGCGCTTTTCCGGCTGGTTGAACACCAACAGCCCGACGCCGTCTATTCTGCCACCGAGCATCTTGCCCTTGGCGCGGGCGTCGGTGGCGTGGCTGAGAAGGTCGCTCATGGTCAGATCACGCCTTTCTTGCGTAGGTCGGCGAGTTGGGCGTCGGTATAGCCGACGGAGCGGAGCACTTCGTCGGTGGAGGTGCCGGCATCCGGCGTGGGCAGGCGGATGTCCTTGGAATACCCGGAGATGTTGATCGCGGAGGCGACCACTTCCTCCGTGCCCAACTCCGGATGCTGCATCTTGCGGGCCATGCCGAGATGCTGCACCTGCGGATCGGCGAAGACCTGGTCGATCGTGTAGATCGGGCCGCAGGGAATGCCGGCTTCCTCGAACAGCTCGATCCAGTGATTCGCTGACTTGGTCTTGGTCACCTCACCGATGGTGGCGTTGATCGCCTTGCGGTCCGTGCTGCGGCCCTTCTGGGTTTTCCATTCGGACTTTTCCTTCCATTCCGGCTTCTGGATCGTGTCGCAGAAGCGCTCCCACAGCCGGGCGGAACTGGCGGCGATGTTGATATGGCCATCGGAGGTTGGGAACACGCCGGTGGGGATGCCGGTCGGGTGGTCGTTGCCGGCCTGTGGCGCCACGTCCTTGGCGATCAGCCAGCGCGATGCCTGGAAGTCCAGCATGAAGATCTGCGCTTCGAGCAGCGAGGTGGTGACCCAGCGGCCGACGCCGGTCTTCTCCCGGTCGAACAAAGCCGTCATCACGCCGAGAGCGAGCAGGTTGCCGGCGGTGAGATCGGCGATCGGGATGCCGACGCGTACCGGGCCCTGACCGGGCAGGCCGGTGATGGACATCAGGCCGCCCATGCCCTGCGCGATCTGATCGACGCCGGCGCGCGGGCCGTACGGGCCATCCTGGCCGAAGCCGGAAATGCTGCCGTAGACGATGCGCGGATTGATCTTCTTCACGTCGTCGTAGGACACCTTCAGCCGGTGCTTCACCGCCGCGCGCATGTTCTCGATGATGACATCGGCGGTGGCGACCAGCTTCATGAAGGCGGCGTGGCCCTCGGGGTCCTTCAGGTTCAGCCGGATGGCGCGCTTGTTGCGGTGCAGGTTCTGGAAGTCGAAGCCGTGACGGGCTCCGGCAACGTCTTCCCCGCCGGTGTCTGGCGGTTCGATGCGGATGACGTTCGCACCCCAATCCGCCAGATGGCGCACGCAGGTGGGGCCGGCGCGGGCGAGGGTGAGGTCGAGCACGGTGATGCGCGAGAGCGGCATCTGGACTTCGGTGCCGAGGCTGCCGACCGGACTTTCGGGCATGGTGATGTCTCCTAAGATGATTTTGGTTACGGCTGGCCTAAATCACGGGCGGCCGAGCAGGGCCATGCGGAAGCGGTTGCGGGTGAAGGCGGGGTCGAGGCTGCGGTTGACCTTCAGGGCCGAGCCTTCCTTCACCCGCAGCAGGATGAAGCAAAGGCCGGTTTCGGCGTTGAGGATCTTGCGGGCCTCGGGGATCTCCGCCTCGGTGTTGATGGTGAACACGGTGGGGATGCCGGACCCGGCGGCGATTTTGTCGAGTTGCACGCCGAGGCCGGTGTGGCTGTCCTGGTTGCCGGTCTCGCCGTAATGGCCGTTATCGACGCAGACGATGCGCAAATTCGGCGGGTTGAGCACCGCGCAGGTGGCGAGCGAGCCGAGGCTCATCAGCAACTCACCGTCGCCGGTGATCGCCAGCACCCGCCGGTGCGGCTGAGCCAAAGCGGGGCCGAGGCCCATCGTCGTGGCCGCGCCCATGGCGCCACCGAGGCCGTAGACGTTCGGGCCGTCATTGGTCAGCGCGCAAAGCTCCTGCGCGGCGCCGGCAAGGCCGCCGACGACGAGGAAGTCCGTCGGGTTGGGGATCAGCGCCGGCACCGCTTGCTGGCGGTCGAGCACGGGGGTGGGCTGGTTGGAGTTCTGAATGCGCTTGTGCTGGGCCATATGTGCCGCTCCCGCTTAGAATTTCTTGGCGCCGATCAGGCGCTGGCTGAGCAGCACGGCGACCGCCATGCCGGAATGATACGCCATCGTGATGGCGGCAGAGGCGACCTTGATCACCTCGTCCGGCTCGTTGGCGCGGACCACGATCACGCCCATCGCCTCCAGCACCTTCTGCGTCGCCTGGCCCATCTGGAACTGCCAGGGATTGCCCTCGCCGAAATCGCCGCGCATCGACACGAAGGTCAGGAACGGAAAGCGTCCGCCCGCGGTGAGCGAGAGCATGTTGATGCAGTTACCAACGCCGGAGGACTGCATCAGCAACACGGCGCGGCCGCCGCCGAGATCCGCGCCGGCGGCCAGCGCCACGCCTTCTTCCTCGGTGGTCAGCGAGATGGAATGGGCATCCGGATCGGCGAGCGAGCGGTTGATCAGCACCTTGTGGCCGGCATCGGGCACGTAGGCGAACTGGGTGACGCCGTTGGCGCGCAGCAGATCGTAAAGCTCATCCGGCCACGTGGCGCCGCCGGTTACTTCGCCGTGTTCCGACATTCCTACCCGTCCCCCGTCTTGAAGGGGACAGGATGGAACGGCCCCGTCCCGGATGCAAATTGGGAGGCCGCAGGCCCCCGGCGGGCAGGCAATGTGGCCGTGTTCAAGGGCTTAGCCGAACGAGGCCTGGCCGAATACGACCTGAACAGCGAGACTGTGCCGGATTTGGGCGATCCTGGGGACCTCTGCGACCACCGGATGCGCGGAGGAAGGTGACAGATAGGGATTTCCTTCGTTTGACAGTGCATCTGTCGCCAACGCAGAGTTTTGCGTTACCTGCCATGCATGTGTGGCAGGCACTGCGCAGACCCGTTGGAAGGCCCCAGAACAATGGAAATCACGAGCCAAGCCGATGGCCTGGTGACGATTGTCAGGATTTCCGGTCGCATCGATTTCGCGACCAGTGAAAGTCTCGAACAGGTGGTCTGCGCCATCATCGCAGGCGGCAGGCCCCGGGTCATTCTCGACATGCGGGGGGTTGAATACATTTCCTCCGCCGGATTGCGGGCGATCCTGATTGCCGCGCGAAAGGCAAAATCCGCGGGTGGCGGGATTGCGATATTCGGCCTCCAGCCAGGGGTGGACGAGGTCTTCACCACGTCCGGGTTTGGCAAGGTCGTTCCGCTGGTGCCAAGCGATGCGGCGGCCCGCCAAATTCTCAACGCCTGACGGAACCCCGAACCATGATCAACCTTACCCTGGCGGATGAGATCGTCGTCCTGGCGCTGGATGACAGCAGCGGCGAAATCAAACCGACCACCCTCCCCGTTGCCAATATTGCCGCCGTCGGCGGCATTTTAATGGAACTTGCGCTGCGAGGGCATATCGATACCGACCTGAAATCATTGTTCATCGTCAATCCCGCGCCAACCGGCGACGATCTGCTGGACCCGATCCTTAGCGAAATCGCAGCCGAGGCCGAGCGGCATCCCAGTGCCTGGTGGATCGATGAACTGTCGGGACGTCACCATGATCTGGTCGAGCGGATCCTGCAGCGTTTGGTGAAAGCCGGCATCCTGCGCCAGGAGGAGCGCCAGTTCCTCTGGGTCTTCTCGCGCCGCGCCTATCCCCAGGTTTCTGGTCGGGAGGAACGCGAGGCGAAAGCTCGCCTGATGGCCGTCTTGTTCAAGGATGAGGTCCCGGATCCGCGTGATACGCTTCTGCTTGGACTGGCGAATTCGACCGGCGTTTTATCGAAGATCCTGACTGAAGATGAACTGGAAAAAGCGTCCAGACGCATCGCCGAGGTGGAGGCATTGGAGGAGATTGGCCGCTCGGTCAGGTCTGTCTCGACCCAGGTGTGGTATGCGCTTTCTATCGCCAGGGTCAGCCGGCCCGATTGAAGCCGGACGGTCCGGCGAGCCTTACATCCGCCCCCGGTAGGTAATCGCCAGCAGAGTGATGTCGTCGGCCTGTTCGGCTTCGCCGGCGTGCCGGCTGATGGTATCCGCGATGGTCTGGATCAAGGCGCCCGTATTGTCGGTGCCTGCCACCGTCACCGCTTCGAGCAACCCGCGGGAGCCGAGTCGTCGCTGGCCGGAATCTTCCGCATCCGTCACGCCATCGGAATATAACAGCAGCGTGGCGCCGGGCGGCAGGACCAGGCGCCCGGCACCGCCTTCGGCGTCGGCGAACACGCCCAACATGATCCCCGGCTCCACGTCACAATACGACACCGCCCCGCCGGGCGAGCGGATCAGCGGTCGCGGGTGACTGCAGTTGATGTAGTCCAACTCGCCGGTGCGAAGATCCAGCACGCCCATGAACAGCGTCAGGAACATCGACAACTCGTTGTTCTCGGCGAGTTCGCGGTTGGCGTCTTCCAGGGTCTTGGAAAGGGAAACCCAGTGGGCTGCCGGGCTGCGCAGCAGGGTCAGGGCGCGAACCATGAAAAGTGCCGCGCTGATGCCCTTGCCCGCGACGTCGCCGAGCGCCAGCACCAGATGGTCCTGGTCGAGCAGGAAGGCATCGTAGAAGTCGCCGCCGACCAGTCTGGCCGGTTCAATCCGGGCGGATATGCTGAAATCACGCCGTTCCGGAAACCATGGATCCGCGCGACGCAACATTCCCATCTGGATGTCGCGGGCCAGGCGAAGCTCGCTCTCCAGTGCCGCGTGGCGCAGGCGATCCTGCGTCGCCTTGATCAGGGCGGCCGAACTGTTGCGCACGAGGTGGCTGAGGGCGCGCATAACGCTGCGCGCCGCGCCGGGCACCGCAACGACCTCCGACCAGAACAGTGTGGCTGGCAGCAGCAATATCCGACAGGGTTCTGCGGCAATCACATAGGCCGAGACCGGCATTTGATCGATCACCGACATCTCGCCGAACATCTGTCCGGTATGGATGTCGATCGGATTGGATCGGTTGACGATGTCGAAATGGACCTCTGCGCGGCCGGACAAGATGAAGTGCAGATCGTCGTTTTCCGCGCCCTTGTGCAGGATGATCTCCTGATCGTCGAAGGTCACGATCCGGCAATGCGTCAACAGGCGCTCCAGCAGCGCGGGCTCCAGTTCCCCGAGAATGGGGAGGGTCGCGCAATCTAGGTTGTGGCTTATACTCATCTTTGCAACCGGAAATTTTTGAGGCGTCTTTGGCCAGCAGCCTATACTCGTCGCATTGCTGCTGCCAGCAGGCGTATACGTCCGCAATACTTACCTGTTTTTCAGGGCATGCGTCCGAGGCGGCACAAAATCGAAATGGCGGCCTGGGCACGAGGCTGTTAGGCTTTGATCTCGTCGGCGGTCGGCATGGAGCGGC
>CAINEA010000368.1 GCA_903847525.1 uncultured Acetobacteraceae bacterium
GATCCCGACCTCCTGCGCCCGGTCAACCAATGTCGCCATCGCGCCATCGCCCGCCGGATCATCGTCGCGGGCGATGTAGAGTCGGCGCAGCGTGTCCGGGAACAGGATGGCGGAAAGATGCGCCGCCGAGAGGGCTGCGACCATCGGCATGGTCGGCAGGACGCATCGGAGCGACAGCATCGTCTCGATGCCCTCGCCGGCCGCCATCACTTCGCCCGCCACGCCAAATCGAACGGCGTGACCGAGAAGATCGCCCATCGCCCGTCGCGTCGTGTCGATCGGCGCCTTGCCGAGTGTCGCCTCGCTGAAGCCGCCGGGGTCGAGCCAAGTGCGATGCGCGCCGGTCAGATGCCCCGCGAGATCGGTGACGGAAGCGATCATCGCCGGCCAGGTCTCGGTCGGGCTGTGTTCGTCCGGCCGATAGTAGCAGCGCGGGTGGAAGCGGAGGCTTCCGGTTCCGTGCAAAACCGTAATGCCGCGATTGCGAAGATACGTTTCTACGAGAGTACAAGAAATCGGCTGCGACATGGCGAACAGTCGCCGTGCTGCCTCCGGCGATCCGGTTGGAACGCTGGGCGTTCGCGATCGGGGACGATCCGGCTCAGGCTCAGTGTGCGGCAGGCTGAGGAACGAACGTGCCTCATCAGCAACGTCCTTGATGTCGACCAGGCCGCAGCTTTCCCGGATCACGTCGAGCAGATCGCCATGCTCGCCGGTCGCGGCGTCGGTCCATTTCCCGGCCGGCCCTCTTGGCGACTCCTTGAGCCGAACGAACATCGAGCGGCCCGGCGTGTTGCGCACATCGCCCACCAGCCAATAGCGGCCCTCCCGCCGTCCGGCGGAGAGGTAGCGGCGGCACACCGCCTCGGCGTCACGCGCGAGGCGGTGAGCCAATTCGGAGGCGTCGTGGCGTGCCATCACGCGGCCTCCCGCTCGCCGATGCGCAGGGCCGGATAGTGGTCGAGGACTTTCGCCAGCACGCCGGCGCCGGTGGCGTCGGTCGGCACAAACATGCGCAGCTTCCACGAGATGATCTCGCTGAAGAGGCCGTAGGCGCGCAGGCGGTCGCGCATCGTGTCGGTGAAGCCCGACAGCTCGATGCGGTGAGCGCTCATGACGCGCGCGCGATGGAGTTGCAGGCCCTCGGCGAGGTCGAGAACGGTGCGGCCCTCCATCAGCGCGGTGAAGGCGGCATCCGGCGTCAGGGCGATGGTCCCGGTCACGGACGCGTTCGCCGCCCAGGCGGGCGAGACCCTGCGGCCGATGATGCGATCGCCGGTGTCGGTCTGGAGGCGATACACGCGCGTCGACTCGTTCGGCAGGCGCTTCCAGATCGGCAGCAACAGCCCGGCGACGATATGGATCGTACTGTCGGCGAACTCGGGGACCTCGGCGACTTCGCGAGCCCATGCGGTGGCGAAGGCCTCGCGCTCCGCCGCCTGCCAGTGGCTCTCGTCCATCATCTTCAGCGACGCATGATGGTGCTCCATCGGCCGGATCAGCCGCACGCGGCGTTCGATCTCGCCATCGTCGAGCATGAGGCTCGGCGCGGGGATCTGCACGGCGCCGCGGCCCGAGCGCTCGTTGACGAGCAGCATGGAGCGGGGATCGGCGAGATGGTCCAGCGCCTCATCGAGCGTCACCGGGCGATTGCGCCGGCGCTCGGTGATGGTGAGCAGCCGGGTCTCCGCGCCTGTGGCGGGATGGGTGTAGATCGTGCGGCGATCGGTGATGACAAAGCTCTCGGCTCGCAGCGTCTCCAGCCCGACGTCATAGACGCCGCTGGCGATAGCGCCTTCGATCTTGGCGTTCAGCAACTGCTCGAACGCGGTGAACAGCACGCCTTGCAGATCGATGGTGAGAGCAAGCAGGCGGTTGAGGAAGGTCGTGATCGGCGGCAATTCGTCCTTGATGCCGTTGGCATCCATGAGCTTCAAGCCCGTGGCGTCTTCGAACATCTGGAGCGAGCAGCCGTCGATCTTGCCGCGGACCAGCAGCAAGTAAAGCTGGCGCAGCGCATCGCGGGCATAGTGCGATTCCAGATTATCCTCGGGCCGAAACAGGCCCTGGCCGCCGGTCTGGCGCTGGCCCCGTGTGATGGCGCCCAGCGTGTCAAGGCGGCGGGCGATGGTGGAGAGGAAGCGCTTCTCGGCCTTCACGTCCGTGGCGATCGGCCGGAACAGCGGCGGCTGCGCCTGGTTGGTGCGGTTCGTCCGCCCGAGGCCCTGGATCGCGGCGTCGGCCTTCCAGCCAGGTTCGAGCAGATAGTGGACGCGCAGCCGGCGGTTCCGCGCCGACAGTTCGGCGTGGTAACTGCGGCCCGTCCCACCCGCCTCCGAGAACACCAGGATGCGTTTCATGTCATCCATGAAGGCGGCGGTCTCGGCGAGATTGGCGGAGGCCGCGCGGTTCTCCACGACGAGGCGGTCACCCTTGCGCACCACGCGGCGCGAGCGTCCGGTCACTTCGGCGACGAGGTCCGTGCCGAAGCGCTGGACGATCTGGTCGAGCGCGCCGGGAACGGGCGGCAGCGAAGCCAGGCGCTCGATCAGCTCATTGCGGCGGGCGACGGCTTCGCGGCTCTCGACGGGCTGGCCGTCCCGAAAGACGGGCCGGGACGAGAGATTGCCCTCGCTGTCGGTGAACGGCTCGTAGAGTTGCACCGGGAAGGAATGAGCGAGGTAGTCGAGAACATACTCGCGCGGCGTGATGTCGACGCGGATGTCGTTCCATTCCTCGGTCGGAATCCCGGCGAGCCGGCGCTCCATCAGGGCCTCGCCGGTCGAGACGATCTGGATCACGGCGGCATGGCCGTCGGCGAGGTCCTGATCGATCCTGCGGATCAGGGTCGGCGTCTTCATCGAGGTCAGCAGATGACCGAAGAAGCGCTGCTTGGCGCTCTCGAAAGCCGAGCGGGCGGCCGACTTCGCCTGGGCGTTCAGCGTGCCGCTGTCGCCGGTGATGTTGGCGGCCCGCATCGCCGCATCGAGGTGATTGTGGATGATCGCGAAGGCGCCGGCATAGGCGTCGTAGATGCGCCGCTGATCGTCGCTGAGCGGGTGCTCGATCAGCTCGTATTCGACGCCGTCATAGGAGAGCGATCGGGCGGTGTAGAGCCCGAGCGACCGGAGATCGCGGGCCAGCACCTCCATGGCGGCGACACCGCCATCCTCGATCGCCTCGACGAACTCGGCGCGTGTGGCGAAGGGGAAATCCTCGCCGCCCCATAGGCCGAGCCGCTGGGCATAGGCGAGGTTGTGGACCGTGGTGGCGCCGGTCGCCGAGACATAGACGACGCGCGCGTCCGGCAGGGCGTGCTGCAGGCGCAAGCCCGCACGGCCCTGCTGCGAGGCCGCGACATCGCCCCGCTCTCCCTTGCCGCCACCGGCGTTCTGCATGGCGTGGCTCTCGTCGAAAATGATCACTCCGTCGAAATCGGAGCCCAACCATTCGACGATCTGGCGGACGCGCGAAAGCTTCTCGCCGCGGTCGTCGGACCGCAGCGTAGCGTAGGTTAAAAATAGGACGCCTTCGGACAGCCGGATCGGTTTGCCCTGGGGGAAGCGCGAGAGCGGCGTGATGAGCAGGCGCTCCATGCGGAGGGCCGACCAGTCGCGCTGGGCGTCCTCGAGCAGCTTGTCGGACTTCGAGAGCCAGACCGCCTTGCGCCGACCCTTCAGCCAGTTGTCCAGGATGATGCCGGCCGACTGGCGGCCCTTGCCGGCGCCGGTGCCGTCGCCGAGCATGAAGCCCCGGCGAAAGCGGATGGCGTTCGGCGCATCGTCGCGGGCGGCGGTGACGAGATCGAAGGTCTCGTCCACGGTCCACGCGCCGGCGAGATAGTCGCCATGCGCCTCGCCGGCATAGATCACCGTCTCAAGCTGGGCGTCAGACAGGAGCGCGCTGCTGACGAGATTGAGCGGCAGGCGCGGTCGATAGCTCGGCTTCGGCGGTGCGACCGAAGCCATCGCGGCGGACTGCACCAGCTTGGTCGGGTGCGCCTGGCCGCCCGGAATGCGGATCGATTGGAGCCGGTATTCCTCATAGATCGCATCGCTGAGACGCGCGCCTTCGGGCGGCGTCCAGTCGATCGTCTCATAGGCGAGATCGACCGCCTCCGGGTCAGCGACAGGGGGCCTCGCGGTTTGCGGGGCAGCGGCGGGGGCGAGATAGCCGCGCACCGTCCGCGGCGCGGAGACAGCCGACATTGGGATGGCGAGGCCCGTCGCGAGCGGCAGGCGGCTCGGGACGTGCTCCGCAATCCAACCCAACAAGGTCGCAACGTCAGGCGCAATGCCCTGCGATTCCGGCAGAGCCGCCGGGTTCTCGGCGGGCGCCTTGTCGATGACGATCAACCGTGTGTCGATCGTGGTGCCGTGCTTGGCGTAGACCGCGCCGTCGATCGTGGCCGTGAACACGATGCGGCCGCGCTCTTGCAGCCGGACGAAGGCGTCGCGCCAGGCCGGGGGGTCTGGCCCGAAGCTCGCGCCGGTGATCGCCACGAGCCGCCCGCCGTCAGCGAGACGCGCGAGCGCCGAAGCGATGTGGCGAAAAGCGGTGTCGGCCATGCGGCCGGCGACGTTCGCCATCGCCGAAAAGGGCGGGTTCATCAACACGACGCTCGGGACCGCAGCCTGATCAAGGTGATCGTCGATCTGGGCGGCATCGAAGCGCGTGACGGAAACGGCCGGAAAGAGGGAGGTGAGCAGCGCCGACCGGGTCTCCGCTAGCTCGTTCAGCACGAGCGCGCCGCCGGCGATCTCGGCCAGGATGGCGAGGAGGCCGGTTCCGGCCGAAGGCTCCAGCACGCGGTCCGCCGGCCCGATGGCGGACGCGGTCAGGGCA
>CAINEA010000369.1 GCA_903847525.1 uncultured Acetobacteraceae bacterium
CCCTGCGTGTCAACGACGTGACAAGCCAGGGGATTCGCAGAGAACACCGGACGTAAGTAACTGAAAAATAATAACTATATGGGATGGGCGGGAGAAGGGCGGCATTATGACAGCGAATAGGACCGGGGCGGGTGAGCTATGCGTTGAACGCATGCGATGAGCGGGGGCTATAACCTGACGTCAAACCATTGTTTTGCCGCCCGGTACCGACCTAGGCTTTCCGCCAGGAAATGACCCATGGAGGCTCGAATGCCAGCCAACCCGACGACGCTTGCCGCCAAACGTGAAGCGGCCTGCAAGGCCTTGCTGCGCAAGGCGCACGCCGTCATCGATCCCGCGGGCGCCACGCCGGCGGCGCTGGAACAGGTAAAGGCGCTGCTGATCGGGCTCGCCAGTAAGACCGACCTGTTTCCCAGGGAGGATTTCGCTGCCCCCGTGGCGCAGGCGCGCAATCACATGCTGGCCGAGGACGGCGAGGACGGGTTCGGGCTCTATCTGACCATCAATATGCCCGGGAAGGTGGCAGCGCCGCATGATCATGGGATCTGGTGCGTCAATGCCGGCATATCCGGCGTGGAGCTGCACCGGTTCTTCCAGCGCACCGATGACGGCAAAACGCCCGGCTACGCCACCGTTGAAGAACTGACCGGCGCCACCGTGGCGCTGGGCACCGGGATCGCCATGGCGGACCACGACATTCATGACACCGTGGTGATCGGCAATCAGCCGGCGATCGGACTGGCCCTATATGGGTATGCGCTGACGCGGTTTCCCTCGGTGGTCTGGTTCCATCCGGAGTTCGAGAGCGTGCGGGCCCTGCCCTCCCGCCGCGCCGCGGCTGCTTCCGCCACGGTAAACGCGTGATGAGCCGGCTTAATCCGCCTGTCTTCAAGGTGAAGATCGGCAACGCCCGGAAAACCATCAAATGCGCCGCCGACCGGTCGATCCTGCATGCGGCGATCGCGGCGGGGATCGACTATCCGTATGGCTGCGCCAGCGGAAATTGCGGCGCCTGCGTTTCGCACCTCGATAGCGGGGAAGTGCATCTTCTGCCGCACAACGACACATCGCTGAGCCCTGGGCAGATCGCGGCCGGGCAGACTTTGGCCTGTCGGGCACAGCCGCGCTCGGACGTGACCATCACCTGGCTGGGCCGGCCGCGTAGTTCCTGAGCTTTGCAGGGGGCCCGCCCGCCCCCCCCTGCCCGCGGCCCTATATCTTGCGGAACTTCTGCAGGCAGCGCGGGCTGTCCGGCCGCGGGTCGTCGGGGAAGGTCGTCGGCCAGTTGGTCCAGGAGACCTCGCCGACATAGATGTCGCCGCGGCTGTCCACGCAGATGCCGTGCGGGGCGGTAAATTCGCCGAGGCCGAGGCCGGGGCGGTCGGCGCCGATCCAGGCCAGGCGCTTGCCGGTGTGATCGAGGATGGATATCCGTGCGCCGAGGTTCGGGTAGAGCCGGTTGACCGGCATGCCCGGGCCGAGCTCGCCCACATAGCAGAGCGGGCATTTGCCGCGGGTCATGAACAGGGCGCAGGGGCGGTGCAGGCTGTTCCACTGGGTTTCATATTTGCCGTTGGAATCGAACACCTGGATGCGGTGGTTCTCCCGGTCGGCCACATAGACCCAGCCATCGTCGTCGCAGACGATGTTGTGGACCAGGTTGAATTCGCCCGGGCCGGTGCCCGAGGTGCCCCAGGATTTCAGCAGGCGGCCCTTGGCGTCGAATTTGTGCACGCTGGCGTTGCCGTAGCCATCCGAGACGAAGATGTCGCCGTTCGGGGCCATCGCGGTGTGGGTGCAGCGGTGGAAGGGCTGGCCGCTCATGAACGGCGCGGGTTTGCCGGGGGTGCCCAGGGTCAGCAGGATTTTACCGTCCAGCGTGCATTGGCGGACCGTGTGGTCGCCGTCATCGGTCAGCCAGATGGTGTCGTCCGGCGCCATGAAGATGCCGTGCGCGCGGGGGAAGATGCCCTCGCCCCAGGATTTCAGGAAATTGCCGTCCTTGTCGAACACGATCATCGGGTGTTCGCCGCGGTTGAACACATAGACGTTGTCGTTCCTGTCGGTGCCGACGGCGCCGATTTCCTTGAACGACCAGCCGGCGGGCAGCTTGCCCCAGTTCTCGACGCATTCGTATTGATACGCGCCGCTACCCACGATCTTTGTCATGTTCGTTTCCCCTTCTGGCCCGCGAATTTATGCGGTGGGGCAAGCTTGTCACGCGGACGGCGCGGGGACCAGACCACCCTGCCCGGCTTGCCCCAACTTCCGGGCGGACGCACGATACGGCCGATCTTTTTGGGGAAACCGACCATGAAACTCATCTCATTCCGCCGTCCGGACGGCTCGGCCAGCTGGGGCATTCTGAAGGAGGCCGGGATCGTCGATCTCGGCAGCCTGGCCCCGACCCTGCGCGATGCGCTCTGGGCGATGCATTCGCTGGGCGATTATGCGGCGCGGCATCCGAACTACCGGCTCGATGACGTCACGCTGCTGCCGCCGATCCCGAACCCGGACAAGATCTTCTGCATCGGGCTGAACTATATGACGCATATCCTGGAAGGCGGGCGCGAGCCGCCGAAGAAGCCGATGATCTTTACCCGCTTCGCCAACACGCAGGTTGCGCACGGCGCGCCGATTATCCGGCCGAAGGCGTCGGAAACGCTGGATTTCGAGGGCGAAATGGCGGTGATCATCGGCCAGCATTGCCGCCACGTGCCGAAGGACAAGGCGATGGAGGTGATCGCCGGTTACAGCTGCTACAATGATGGATCGGTGCGAGAATGGCAGCGCCATTCCACCCAGTTCACCCCCGGCAAGAACTTCTTCGCCACCGGCGGTTTCGGGCCGTGGATCGTGACGCCCGAGGAAGCCGGCGACATCACCAAGCAGACGCTGCTGACCCGGCTGAACGGGCAGGAGATGCAGCGCGCCACCATCGATGACCTCTGCTTCGATGTGCCGACGCTGATCGAGTATATCTCCACGTTCACGCCGTTGGAGCCGGGCGACATCATCGTTACGGGCACGACGGGCGGCGTGGGTGCCTATCGCACCCCGCCGGTGTGGATGAAGCCCGGCGATTTGGTGGAGGTGGAGGTTACCGGCATCGGGGTCCTGCGCAATCCGGTGGTGGCTGAAGCCTGATGCTGACGAGCATTCCCTGGGCGAAGGATCTGGCCGCCGTAGCCCACGAGTTCGGCGACGGCAGCGCGGTGTCGGACGGCGTGAACGAGATCAGTTTCCGTGAACTCGCCGGGCGGGCGGGGCGCGTGGCGCATATGCTGCTGGCGCGCGGAATGCAGCCCGGCGATCCCGTGGCGACGTCGCTGCGCAATTCCATTCCAGCGGTGTGGGCCACGACCGGGCTGCGCATCGCCGGGGCCGGGGATACGCCGCTGAACGCGTCGATGAGCGATGCGGAGCGGGAATATTCGATCGGGCTTTCCGGGGCGAAGCTGGTCGTGACCACCCGGGCGCAGGCGGCGAGCTTTGCCAGGCTCGGCTGTGACGTGATCGCGATCGAGGATGTGCCGGAGGAACCGGGGGATCTGCTGTCCTTGCCGAACGTGCCGGCCGAGGCGCGGGGGCGGATCAGCTTTACGTCCGGCACCACAGGCAAGCCGAAGGCGATCCTGACCACGCATGGAGCGCGCTGGATCGCCAATCTGCTGCAGCGCGGCAGCTTCGCGCATATGCCGCAGCCGGGGGACCGGGTGCTGCTGATGACGCCGTATGTGCATGGCGCCGGCATTCTGACCCAGGCGTTCAACGACCGCGGGGCGACGGCGGTGCTGCTGGATGGGGTGGATTTGGCGAAGGTGGCGCAGCAACTGGATAGCGGGACGATCAATTATCTGTTCGCCCCGCCGACGGTGCTGGCGAAGATCCTGTCGGTGTATGAGGGAGAGCGGATCGAGGGCATCCGCACGATCTTTTGCGGCACCGCGCCTTTGCTGCCTTCCTTGTATCACAAGGCGCGCGCGGTGTTCGGGCCGGTGATCCGGGTGACCTATGGCAAATCGGAAATCACCAATCCGATCGCCACCCTGTCGCCGGCGGAGACGGATGCGTATTACTCGGGCCCGATCGAGGGGGATGGGGTTTGCGTCGGGTTTCCGGGAACGGGCGTGGAGATCGAGATCCGCGACGAGGACGGAACGGTGCTGCCGGCAGGGGAGATCGGCGAGGTGCATCTGCTGGGGCGGCATATGTCGTCGGGGCATTTCGACCAGAGCGGGTTCATTCCGCTGCCGCCGGACGGGTTTCATGCCACCGGGGATTTCGGCCGGATCGACGCGCGCGGGCGGTTGCATCTGGTTGGGAGGGTGGCGGATGTAATCAAGTCGGGCGGGTACAAGATCCATCCGGACGAGATCGAGCGCGCACTTTCGGGGACCGCCGGGACCGGGGCGGTTTCCATCGTTACCCTGCCGTCGGAATACTGGGGCGAGGTGATCGTTGCCGTGGGAGAAACCGAGGATGGTTCCTGGCCGGAACGGGCGCGGGCGGCGCTGGGCGAGTTGGCACGGCACAAGCATCCTCGGGCCTTCCTGATGTTCCCGGAGCTGGCCCGCAACGCCCAGGGCAAGATCATGCGCCGGGCGATCCGCGAGATTGTGCTGGAGCGGTTCACACTGAAGGATGGTCCCTACCCCACGCTGGAGCCGCGCTGATGGAACATAAATACGAAACCATCCTGGTGGAAACCATCGACCAGCACATAATGCTGGTGACGATGAACCGGCCGGAGGTGGGCAATGCCAAGAACACGCAGATGGGGCTGGATATGCTCGATCTGTGGACGAAGCTGATCGCGCATCCGGGGGACATACGCTGCGTGGTGCTGACCGGTGCGGGGGAGCGGATCTTCTCGGCAGGCGGGGACCTGAAGGCGCGCAAGGGGATGACGGACGAGCAGTGGCAGCACCAGCATGAGATCTTCGAGCGCGGGCGGGATGCGCTGCTGGGACTGCCGATGCCGATCATTGCCGCGGTGAACGGGCACGCCTATGGCGGCGGGACGGAAGCGGTGCTGGCCTGCGACTTCGCCTATGCCGTGGATACCGCGCGGTTCGCGCTGACCGAGGTGACCGTGGGTATCATGCCGGGCGGGGGCGGCACGCAACTGGCGCCGCGGGCGATGGGCACGCGGCGGGCGATGGAGTTCATCTGCACGGGCGCGCCGATCCCCGCCGCGCAGGCGCTGGAATGGGGGATTTTGAACAAGGTTTTCCCGGCGGGCGAGATGATGGCGGGCGTGCTGGCGACGGCGCGGCGGATTGCCGACAACGCGCCGCTGTCGATCCGGCAGGCGAAGAAATCCATCCGCGCGGGCAGCCAGATGGATTTGAAGAACGGGCTGCTGTTCGAGATCGAGGCGTATAATAGGCTGGTGGTGACGGAGGACCGTCGGGAGGGAGTGCTGGCGTATAATGAGAAGCGCAGGCCGGTTTGGCGGGGGAGGTAGGTCGGGTGCAACCTATAGGACGTTATCATGCGTGATATCAGTCTACGTCAGGGAGCGTTGATCGACAGCGTTCGATTATGCCGGCGACCTTGACTGGCTATTCATCCACCAGCTGAATGCCGTTCTCCTCGCACCATGCACCCAAGGCCTGTTCCGTCGCTCGGTCTTCGAACTCGTACCATCGTTGCAGCATGCCGCGCTTGTCCAGCAATGCCTTGAAACGGCCATAGGCACCGCGGCGGCGGAAGAAATCCGCGACGGTGTCGTGGTCGGCGGGCAATTCCTGATCGATGAAGGCCAGCACGAGGCGGCGGCCGAGGTCCAAATCGTTCTGGTGCGGCACGGGGAGGTAGCGATCGGAGGTATCGAGGTCCGCCGGAAGGTCTTCCTCGGTCCCGAGATCGGCCATGTCCGACTTCCAGAATATCCTTCCTGTATCGAGACAGATAGAGGCGCTGTTTTCGAACGGGGCGCCGGCGCTCACGAAGTCGAAGGCAGCGCGCAGGTCCGTGGCGTTGACCGGGACGGGTTTTATCGCGGTCATCCGATACCAACCCGCGCGAGCAGTGACCCGCGATGCCCTGTGCCCGCCGTTACTGCGAGAGGCGCGTGACCATCAAGCACACCGCTCGCTGCGTAACCGTGGCCCTGGATTGCCGCGCCGCCAATGGGCGGCTCGCAATGACGATGGGGCGCGATGAACCGTTCTTTGCGCCGGTTGGTAGGACACGCCATCGTTTGGCTATATGCGTTCCAGCGTCGCATCGTCTGCCGCTCCGTTGAAATATTTGCACAGCGCGTCCGTGAATTCGGCGTGTTCCGGCGACACGGCGGCGAACAGGGTCATGCAGGAACGGAATTTGGCGGCGTCCACGGCGCCGAAGATCTGCTCCGCGGAGGTGCCGGGTACCGCGTTGACCAAGTGGGTGCAGTCGATCAGGCGCGGACCCAGGACCGGATGGGCGAGGTAGGCGGCGGCCTCCGTGCGGGAGGCTATGGCGTAGAAGCGGGCCGTGTCGCTGTGGCCGAGGACGGCGATCTGGGGGAAGATGAACCACATCCAGTGGCTGGATTTCCGCCCTGCAAGCAGTTCCGCGCGGACCTGGACGATGACCGGCGCCTGGGCGGTGAGGAAGCGCTGCAGATTGTGCGGATCGATGGAGGGGGCTGTCATGGCCGGGCGGGTCCCTTCGCGATGGGCGTTGGCGCTTGCCTTGTTAGTCTTGGTGATGATATGTTATTAACATAAACTCTTGCGACTACCATTGAGCGGCCCGCGGACCGGGGATTTTCACAGACGGTCCGGGCGGGGTGGCAGGAAGGGGCGTCCGGGTCCGACATGGAGAATGAGACGAATTCTCATGACATGAATTTTGGGACAGTTACGAGATAGCGCTCGATGCTATCATCGGTGGCGGCAAACGGCGAATTTTTTGTCGTATAGCAATGTGGTTTTCGAGGCTGGCGGCGCGGTTTCGGGGGCGTTGGCGGCTGAGGCAGGGAGAGTTGGCCCGTCGCGGATACTGAGACAATGTCTTGTGGTACGATTTCTGAGACGGATATGAGAAGGCGGCCGATGGCGCGGCGGGCTGGTGTGGGCGGGCTGGGCTTCGTTCCTGCCCCCGCGCCGACTGGCGCGGGGGGCCGGCGATCCGGGAAGGTTCAGATCGGCGTGCTCCAGGCGCGCCGGAGATCGCGCCGATCCCAGGCCTTGTTGCCCAAGCCGGCCAGGCGTTTCAGCTGCGACCGCGTCGGGAAGCCGCAATAGACGCTTGGCTCCGGGTTCCATTCGGGCTGGTTTCCGGTCGCCAACAGGTCCAACACCTCCGCCAGCATCGGCACGGCGGCTTCATGCAGGAGCAAGGCAGCCAGCAGGGCGCTGGTTCCCGCGGGCAGTTCCAGGGCCGTTTGCGCCAGGATGGCGCCGGCATCGATGCGGGGCACGACGCGATGGATCGTCACGCCGAAGCGGGCGGGTTGGTCCAGCAAGGCGTGGATCGTCGGCACCGGGCCGCGATGGTCGGGCAAAAGGCCGGCATGCACGTTCACGCCGCCGCGCGGCAGGATCGCGAGGGTCTCGGGATGGAGGATCTGGTCGCAATGAAAGATCACCAGGAGGTCGGCGCCAGATGCGCGCAGGACGGTCCGAAAGGCCTCGCTGTTCATGTCGTCGGCCACGGAGACGGGGATGGACAGTTGCGCGCACAGCAAGCCGAGCGGCATTTTCCGGATGCCGCTGCGGGGGCTGCGCCGAAGGCGGCCGGCGATCCGTGGCAGGGCGAAATTGATCGCCAGATACGGCAGGAATGACAGGCCGGAACGACGCAGGATCCGCCAGGTTCTGCCCATCCCCGCATCGGGTTTGGAACGGAAGGGATCGGAGAGCGCCACCATCGCGATCCGGTCCGCATTCTCCGCGACGAACCGGCGGACCGGCTCGGCTGAAACCAGTGCCTCCAGGGTGAGCAGCGCGATCCTTGGTCTGGCTTGGAAACGATCGGTCTGTGGGGAAATGTCGCTGCCGTTTCGTGCGGGGGATGGATCATGGCGAACGGCCCCGATCCCGGCAATAACGATGCAGGGTCGTGCGCGGCATGTCCAGCCGGGTCCATCGCGTCCACGGATGGCCGTTATCCGCGCTGCGGGAACCGAACGACGGACGGGCCTCGGATTAACCTTTAATTAATTGTTAACTATCCATTTCTAAACCTGATGGTCGGCCCGGACGGATATCCAAGCCGGATCGGGAAGATGCCTGACATCCGCTACCAGCCTGGAAGAGGGATCCCGTGCCCGCGCCCTCCGTTACCGCAGACAGCTATTTCTGGATCGGCTCGTCAGGGGGGCTATGGAGCTTCGCGGGCAACTGGCAGGACCTGACATCGGGTGCCAGTCCGGCGGGCTTTGTCCCGGGCGCGCTGACCCCGGTCGCCATCACGGGGCCGACCGGGCAAACCTATGAGGCGATCGGCGGCGGCGGCAGTGCCGCCAGCCTGGGTATCACCGGGAATATCGCGTTCAGCGGTGCCTACTCCGTCGGCGCGCTGAGCATCGGCGCCAGAACCGCCGCCGGCTCCGGCTATGTCTACGCCGCCGGGGCGGTGATCGTCACCAACAGCCTCAGCGCCAGCGCGATCAACCTGGCCAGCGGCAGCCTGGGATTGCTCGGCACGGGTGCCACGCTCAGCGCGTCCGGCGCGGTGACGCTGGGGGCGCAGAGCAGCATCGGCGGAACGCTGCCCACTGGCTTCGATCCCGGCGCGGCCGCCAACATAACTGTCGGGGCCGGCACGGCGCTCAGCGTGGGCGGCGGGCTGAGCGTCATCCAGGGAGCGATCTCGGTCAGCGGCGTCGGCGCCAGCGTGACGGTGGCCGGGCCGGTCGGGCTGGGGGCGGCCGGCGTCCCGCCGACCAACGGGCCGCAATCCGCCGTGGATGCCGCGGGTTCCATCGCCATCGGCAATGGCGGCATCTTCAGCGTCGCCAATGCGCTGAGCGAAACGATCGGGTCGATCCGCGTCGATGGCACCGGCTCCCGGCTGAACGTGCAGGGCCTGCTGACGATCGGGTTGGCCGCGGCTACCGGCAGCCTTGGCGCGTCCAATGGCGGGGCGGTGCAGGCCGGCGGATTGCTGGTGCAGGCGCCGGCCACGGGCAATCCCGGCAGCGCAGGAACCTATCCCGCGTCCATCGTCGTGGATGGCGGCAGTTCGATCGAAATCGGCACCGCCATCGCCGCTGCCGGCACCCTCACCATCGACGCCGGAAGATCCCTGATATCCACGACCGACGTGGCGATCACCGGCAACATCGTCGACAACGGCACGTTGTCGGAGGCCGGCGGCAATCTGACCCTGGCGGGCAATCTGTCCGGCAGCGGACTGCTGCAGATCGGCCATAACGGATCGGTGACGATCAACGGCGGCGTCGGCGCCGGCAACAGCATCGCCTTCGCCGATGCAACCGGCACACTCGTCATCGGCAACAGCACCCTGACCAATGCTCCCTATAGTATCGCCAGTCCCATTCGGAGCTTCCAGCTCGGCAACAGCCTGGTGTTCGCCGCGAGCGTCACGGGCCTTCGCTACACGGCCGCCAGTGCCAATGGCGGAACGTTGACGCTGCTGAACGGCGACACGGCGCTGACCAGCCTCGCTTTCAGCGGCAACTATGCTCCCGGCGGCTTCGTGCTCGCTCCAATGACTTCCGGCACCACCAGCATCCGCCTTCAGGCCATCGCCAAAGCCAAGCCGTCATCGGATTTTTACGGCGATGGGCGCTCGGGCGTGGTCTGGCAGAGCGACAGCGGCATGGCGGTGATCTGGGAGATGAACGGAACCGCGCTGATCGGCGGCGGCGCATTCGCCAATCCGGGGCCGAGCTGGGTTGTGAAGGGCAGCGGCGATTTCAATGGCGACGGGTGTGCCGACATCGTCTGGCAGAACAATGACGGCACGGTGGTGATCTGGGAGATGGACGGCACCACCCTTATCGGCGGCGGCACTGTGGGGAATAACGGGCCGAGCTGGCATGTCGTGGCCATCGGCGATTTCTATGGCACCGGCAAATCCGATCTGGTCTGGCAGAACGATGACGGCACGGTCGCGATCTGGCAGATGGATGGCATCAAAGTGATCGGCGGCGGGACGGTCGGCAATTTCGGACCCAGCTGGCATATCCGCGCCACCGGGGATTTCAACGGCGACGGCCTGTCCGACATCGTCTGGCAGAACGACAGCGGCATGGCGGTGATCTGGGAGATGAACGGCACCACGCTGATCGGCGGTGGGACGTTCGGCAATCCGGGCCCGGCCTGGCACGTGAAAGGTGCCGGCGATTTCAACGGCGACGGCGCGTCCGACATCCTCTGGCAGAACGATGACGGCACGGCGGCGATCTGGGAGATGAACGGCACCGCGCTGATCGGCGGTGGCGCCATCGGCAGTTTCGGACCGAGTTGGCATATCAAGGGGACCGGCGACTACAACGGCGACGCCCGGGACGATGTGCTCTGGCAAAACGACGATGGCGTGGTCGTGGTGTGGGAGATGAACGGCACCACGCTGCTCGGCGGCGGGGCGATCGGCAATTCCGGTCCGTCCTGGCACGCCATCGGCACCGACGGCATGCGTTTCATCAGCGGCGCGTCGGGCAATGCCACCCTGACGGCCTTGGCGGCACAGGACGAGATGTTCATGTTCACCAGCTACGCCGCGGGTGCGCACGCGATCAGCGGGTTCAATCCGGCACGCGACCTGATCGAACTATCGCTCGCCAAGTTCGCCGGTTTCAGCGCGGTGCAGGCACACAGCACGAATTCCGCCGGCGGCACCCTGATCGCGCTGGACGCCAACGCGTCGCTGCTGGTCCAGGGGGTATTGCCGGCATCGCTTACCTCGGGCGATTTCGTGTTCGTTTGAAACGAGGTCTTGTCAGGATGATGGCTTGGCGGGCAGATCCTCAGCCACGCGATGGTGCTTGGGATCCGCCAGCGCATGGTAGACCTCTTCCTCCTGGGCGAAATGCAGGCGTGAAATCGCTTCCAGCCCATACAGAACCCGGCGGAAATCATCGATCGCGGCGGGGCTTGGCCCTTCCGGTGGCAGATCATCGACCATGCCCCGCATGGTTCGGCCCAGAAGCTGGATCGCCCGGTGGGCATGGTGCAGGGTCGGGATCGGGTCGTCGCCGCCGAGCGCGCGTTCGATCCGGGGATAGATGACCTGATCGTCGTCCCGCTCATGCTCCAGGAGCCGCTCGCGCAGCAGCGTCTCGACCGCCCGCAGCGCGGCGATCGCATCCGCCGGGGCCAGGGTCGACAATTGCTCGGCGGTCGTGCGGACCGAGTTCAAGACTCCCTCCAGTTCCTGATGCGCGTTGTGCAGCCGGGATATCTCCGCGTCGGTCACGCTGAATGCCGCGCGGCCGGGGATCGGAACCCGCAGCACGCGCAGCGCGTTCACGATGGCCGCGACGTCGATCGCCTCCTGCAACAGGGCACCCGCCACCGGGGGCAGCAGGCCGAGCGCGGCGGCGGCCATCGCCACCAGCGACAGGCCCATGCCGATTGCCACGGTCTGGATCGCGATCCGCCGTGTGCCGCGCGCGATCGCCAGCGCGTCGGCCAGCCGGTCCAGGCGGTCCGCGAGCAGGACGATATCGGCCGCCTCCGACGAGGCGCCGGCGCCACGCGCGCCCATGGCGACCCCGACATCCGCCGCCGCCAGCGCCGGGGCGTCGTTGACGCCGTCGCCGACCATGACCACCACGCCGGATGCCCGCGCATCGGTGATCGCCGCCAGCTTGTCCTCGGGGCGCTGTTCCGCCTCGACCGCATCGACGCCGAGCATCAGCCCGACGGTTTCCGCGACATCGCGCCTGTCTCCGGTCAGCATCACGATCCGCTGTATCCCGGCCCGGCGGAGCAGGCGCAGCGCGCGCGGCGTGTCGGCGCGGATCTCGTCGTTCAGCAGCAGCGCGCCGATCACCTGGCCATCCGCGGCGACGAAGGCCGCGGTGGCTGCCTCTCGGGCGGTGCGCAGCAGGAAGCCAGATGCCCAGTCAGGGGCCGGGGCATGATCGAGCACATAGGCGTAACTGCCGACGGCGACCCTCTGCTCGGCCACCCGCCCGGTGAGGCCCGCACCGGCGGTCTCCTCCACGTCCAGCGGCGGCTCCAGCGCCAATCCGCGGACCCGTGCAGCGTCGACGATCGCCTCCGCGGTCACATGGCGGGACACCTGTTCCAGGCTGGCCGCCAGCCGCAGCAACTCGTCCGCCGCCATATCCGGAGCGGTCTGGATGTCCGCAAGCTGCGCCCGGCCGCGGGTGAGCGTGCCGGTCTTGTCCAGGAACAGCGTCTGCGCGCGGGCCAGGCGCTCCAGCACGCCGCCGCCTTTCACCAATACGCCACGCCCGGCGCAGCGCGACAGGCCGGAAACGATGGCCACGGGAACCCCCAGAATGAGGGGACACGGCGTTGCCACGACCAGGACAGCCAGCCCGCGGATCGGATCGCCGCTCCACCACCACGCCGCGCCTGCCATGGCCATGGCCAGGGGCGTGAAGAGGATGGCCGTGCGATCCGCCAGCCGCACGGATGGCGCCTTCGCCTCCTGCGCGGCTTTCACCAGCCGCACGATGCCGGCGAATGTGCTGGCGGAGGCATTGGCCGTTGCCAGCATCTCGAACGGCGCACCGGCGTTCACCGAGCCGCTGCGCAGGGGCTCGCCCGCCAGGCGGGTAACCGGCAGCGGCTCACCGGTCAGCGCGGACTCGTCCAGCACGGCGGCGGTCGTCGCGACCCGGCCATCGACCGGGATCGCCTCACCGCTGGCGACCAGCAACCGGTCGTCCGGCTGCACGGCCTCCAGCGGCACGGAGACCAGTTGGCCGTCCTGGTATCGCCGGGCGGTGCGCGGCACGTGGCTCAGCAGCGCCGAGATTTCTCGCTGCGCCCGGGCCTCGGCGTAGTTCTCCAGCGCCCGCCCACCGGAAAGCATGACGCCGATCACGCCGGCCACCAAATATTCACGCAGGGCGAACGCGCCGCCGACCGACAGCAGGGCGATCAGGTCCAGCCCCAGCTCGACCCGCCACAGGCTCAGGATGCTATCGAACAGCACGGCCGCCAGGATCGGCACCGTTCCAGCCAGCATGAGCCAGTCCGCCCAGTCCCGAAGCCCGAGCCCCCGTGCCAGCAGGCCGCCCACCAGCCCCACGAGGGCAAGCCCCAGGAGCACCAGGTTCAGAATACCGCGTCGGCTTTGCATGGTTCCTTCCTGCAGGAGCTGCCCTCGCCCCGACGTACGGAAAGGACTAGCAAATTATGGCTCGCGCGGAATTGAGCCAGATCAGTTCTATCGATACCCCGCCGATAACCGGCGCGGGGCGGCTGAAGCCCTTGATTTGGATCAGTACGCTGCCCACTCGATCGCGGGAAGCTGTTTTTGGATTTGACCGGCAGGAGGTGGAGCATGACCAACAGAAGCATGGACGAAATCGTCAAGCGGCAGAATCCCGCCACGCTTCCCGAAACGGCGAGTGTTCAGGAAGCCTGCCGCATCATGCGCGACCGGAAGATCGGCGCGATCCTGGTGACCGGCCAGGACGGCCGCCTCGCGGGCATCGTGACCGGAAGGGACATGGTCGGCCGCGTCCTTGCCAATGCACTCGATCCCAAGACCACGCAGCTTGGCGCCGTGATGACCGCGAACCCGGATACGCTTGGACCGAATGCGCACGCGATCGATGCGCTGCGCCTGATGCGCGACGGCGGCTATCGGCATGTCCCGATCCTCGACGGTGGCGTGATCGTCGGCATCGTCTCTCTGTTTGACTTCGAGGGCCTGGAACGCGCCAGGCTCGATACCGAGACAGGCCTTTGGGAAGTGATGTGACGCGAAGAGTGACACGCGGTACCGGATCGTCGGCGCGGGCTCCCGTTGCGGTCCCCCCTGCCCGCAGCGAACCGAGCCCCTGGTTTGCCTTCGCCGGGAATGTGATGATCGACGACCCAGCCACGGATGACCCGGTCCGGGAAGCCGGGATGCTGATGGACCGCAGCCTGCATTCCGCTATTGCCAAGGCAACCCAGGGCCTGTCCCCCTCCTCCCTTGCCGGAGCGTATCTCGACTGGATGGCCCATCTGGCAGGATCGCCGGGAAGCCAGATGTGGCTGGCATGGAAGGGGGCGCGCAAGGCGCTGCGCTACACGCAGTACCTGACGCAATGCGCCCAGCATGGAGGAGCCGCGCCGCGCTGCATCGAGCCGCTGCCGGGCGACCGGCGGTTCGACGATCCGAGCTGGCAGGTCTGGCCGTACAACGCCTACCACCAGGGTTTCCTGCTGTGGCAACAATGGCTGCACAACGCGACCACGGAGGTCCGCGGCGTTTCGAAGCCGCATGACAATGTCGTGTCGTTCGCATCGCGGCAATTGTTGGACATCGTGGCGCCGTCGAACTTCATCGCCACAAATCCGGTCGTGCTGAAACGCACGGCCGAGATGGGCGGGCGTAACTTGGCGGAAGGCCTGCTGCATTTCCTGGAGGACACGGCGAAAGGCGCAGCGAAGGCGCCCCGCACGGCCGTGCCCAACCCCGCGGTCGGCAAGACCGTCGCGATCACGCCGGGCAAGGTTGTTTTCCGCAACCGGCTGATGGAACTGATCCAGTACAGCCCGGTGACGAAAGCCGTTGCGCCGGAACCGATCCTGATCGTGCCGGCGTGGATCATGAAATACTATATTCTCGATCTCTCGTCCGCGAACTCCCTGGTGCACTTCCTGACGGAGCGCGGTTTCACCGTGTTCATGATCTCCTGGCTCAATCCCGGGCCGGATGACCGTGAACTGGGGATGGACGACTATCTGCAATCCGGGATTTTCGACGCCATCGACGCGGCCTGCGAAATCAGCGGCAGCCCCAAGTTGCATGCCACGGGCTATTGCCTCGGCGGCACGCTGCTTTCCATCGCCGCGGCAGCGATGGAGCGTGACGGCGATCGGCGGTTGGCCACGCTGTCGCTGTTCGCGGCACAGCAGGACTTCACCGAGGCCGGCGAACTGACGTTGTTCGTGAACTCCAGCCAGATCGCTTTGCTGGAAGACGTGATGTGGGAGCAGGGCTATCTCGATTCCAAGCAGATGGCCGGCGCGTTCCAGATCCTGCGGTCCAATGACCTGATCTGGTCGCATGTTATCCAGGATTATTTGCTGGGCGAACGCCAGACGCAGACCGACCTGATGGCCTGGAACGCCGACACGACAAGGATGCCAGCGCGCATGCACGCGCAGTATCTGCGCGAGCTGTTCATGAACAATGATCTGGCCGAGGGCCGGTATCGCGTCGGCGATCAGCCGGTGGCGATGAACGACATCCATACGCCCATCTTCGCGGTGGGAACCCACTCTGACCATGTGGCGCCGTGGCATTCCGTGCATAAGGTCCATCTGCTGACGGATGCCGAGGTCACATTCGTGCTGACCTCCGGCGGCCACAATGCCGGTATTGTTTCAGAACCCGGCCATCCCCACAGGCAGTTCCAGCATGCCACCCGTCCGCTGGAGTGCCATTACATCGCGCCGGAAGCCTGGGCCGCGGCCGCGGTGACGACGGCGGGATCGTGGTGGCCGTTCTGGGTGGACTGGCTCGCGTCGCGGTCCGGCCCGCCCGGCAAGCCGCCGGGCCCGGGCAAGCCGGAAGCCGGATATCCGGTCCTTGCGGACGCACCCGGCATCTATGTCTATCAACCCTGAGTGACGTTAACCTGGATTAGCGTCAAGATTTCCTAACTGGGCTTTACTGGTTCCCTCTGAAACGGAGAATCGATATGGCCGTTACCTTCCCGCTTCCCGCCGTGGACTTGCGGCCGGCGGAAATGATGGAAAGCGCGCAGCATAATCTGGCCAGTTGGTCGCGTGCCTGCACCCAGGTCATGCATGGCTTGATGGTCGCTTGTATCGCACAAGCGGAAATGACGAAGTCGTTCTACGCGATGGCTCCGCAAGACTGGGCGCGCGCCGTGGACCTGACCAACCCGCGCGAG
>CAINEA010000370.1 GCA_903847525.1 uncultured Acetobacteraceae bacterium
CAGAAGATCTCCGGCGGGTTCCGGTCGGTCGTGGGAGCGGAGGACTTCGCGATTATCCGAACCTTGATCTCAACCGCGCGAAAACAAGGTTGGGACTTGCTGGCCACCCTGTGCGCCGACCCGAAGACGCTGATCGCGGACCTCCGGCTGGCGTGAGGTGTCGCTGGCTACCTGGGCTGTAACTATAATACATTAATGGAATAACGATGCCTATGCTGCACCGCGCTGGCGTAGGCACAGCGGGTCAGGCGACCGGGCGCCCATCGGCCCGGCTCGTCGTATGCCATTCGGTCTGAGCAGAAATGATGCAACGGAGAATGATAGGCCATGCCAACAGATAGCGCCTCGCCGAACGCCCAAGCCGATCAGCCCGGTTCGGACGAGACGAACGTCCCGCCGAACGGACCCGACTATGGCTCCGCCCCGCCGTTCGCACAGGCCGCACCGCCGTACGGCATGCCGCCGTTTCCAGGAATGCCGCCCTTTCCGGGAATGCCCCCATTCGGAGGAATGCCCTATGGTGGGGGCTTCTCCGGAATTCCCGGATACGGAATGCCGCCGTTTCCGATGCCCAATTACGCGATGCCGGGCTATCCGGGGCAAGGTTTCCCCGGCCATGGCTATCCAGGCCAGGGTTTTCCGGGCCAGGGTTTTCCGGGCCAAGGCTTTCCAGGTGCCGGCTATCCCGGCATGGATCAGATGATGAGCCAGATGATGGATCGCGCCGCGTTCATGCAGCGCTGCATGATCACGATGTCCAACATGGCCGCGGAGATCAGCCGGGCGTGCCAGATGCTGGCGCAAAACCCGAGCCAGATCGGGATGTCGCATGCCATGCCCGCCGCACCCGCAGCAGATGGCGCGGCCGTGCCGGGCGACAAGCCGGTGGACATGGAAGCACTGAAGCAGGCGCTTGCCGGGATGGATCCGGTTCAGGCGCAGAAGACGCTGTATGCCGTGCAGATGATGCAATGGTGCGCCAATATGATGCGCGGCGGCCAGCCTGCTCCCCCAGTCCCATTCGGAATCCCGCCTGGCGATCCCGCCAAAAAGGCCTGGTAGCGCCCTGGAACCGGCAACAGGCGACGGCATGGACTCGCATTGGCTGATACAGCGACTGGAAGAACAGCGCGAAGCGCCGGCGTTGATCTGGCAGGACGCCATCTGGGCCTTTGGCAGGCTGGCGGATGCGGTGCGCGAACAGGCGGCACGCCTGCTGCGCGAGGGCGTGGCCCCGGGCACGGTGCTGGCTATCCGCGGCGACTATTCGCCGGGCGTTGTGGCGCTCCTTCTGGCAGCGGTAATCAACCGCAATATCGTCGTGCCGATCGCGTCCTCCGCCGCCGTGCGTCAGGAGCGGATGCTGGAGGTGGCGGAGGTGGCGCTGATGGCCCATTTCCGTGCCGATGATGGTTGGGACCTGGTTTCGTGCGGCCACGGCGGCGGGCATCCGATGCTGCGCCATCTCGCCGATGACGGCGAGGCCGGACTTATCCTGTTCAGTTCCGGCTCCACCGGGGAAAGCAAGGCCTCGGTGCTCAGCTTCGACCGGCTGCTGGACAAGTTCCATACGAAGCGGAAAGGTTTTCGCACCCTGGTTTTCCTGCTGCTCGATCATATTGGCGGCATCAACACGCTGTTCCATGCGCTGTGCAACGACGGCACGATCGTCACCGCTGCCGAACGCAGCCCGGAGGCGGTTGCCGCCGCCATCGCCGCGCACAAGGTGCAACTGCTGCCGACGACGCCGACGTTCCTGAACATGCTGCTGATTTCCGAGGCGGCATCTCGGCATGATCTGTCGTCGCTGGAAACCATCACCTATGGCACCGAGCCGATGCCGCAGACCACGCTGGCAGCGGTGGCTTCGGCGATGCCGGGGGTGCGGCTGAAGCAGACCTACGGATTGTCGGAGCTTGGCATCCTGCCGACGAAATCGCGCGCGGATAACTCCGTGTGGCTGAAGCTCGGCGCGGTCGGGTTCGAGCACAAGATCGTCGACAACATTCTGTGGATACGCTCCGCGTCGGCAATGCTCGGCTACCTCAACGCGCCGGCGCCGTTCGATACGGAGGGTTGGTTCAACACCCAGGACCTGGTGGAGACCGACGGAGACTATGTTCGCATCCTCGGCCGGCGGTCGGAGCTGATCAATGTCGGCGGCGAGAAGGTGCACCCGACGGAGATCGAGAACCTGCTGCTGCAACTGGACAATGTGCGCGACGTGACGGTCAGCGGCCGGGCCAATCCGGTTACCGGTACGGTGGTCGCCGCGCGGATCACGCCGGTGCGCGCGGAAGACGCGGAGGCGTTCAAGCGCCGTATCCGCCGGTTCTGCCGTGAGCGGCTGGAACCGTTCAAGATACCGGTGGTGATCGAGATCACCGAGGCGGACCATCACGGGGTGCGGTTCAAGAAATCCCGCAGTCTGGTGCCATGAGCCGGACGATTTTGATCAGCGGTGGCAGCCGTGGGCTGGGGGCGGAGCTGGTCACCGGCTTCCGTGCCCAGGGCTGCAACGTCGCCAGCTTCAGCCGCAGCAAGACGGCGTTCATCGAGGCGATGGAGGGTTCGGCAGATTTTCACTGGCAGGCGATCGACGGGCGGGACCACGAGGCGGTGCACGGCTTCGTCAACGACACGGCCAGCCGCTTCGGCCGGGTGGACGTGCTGGTGAACAACACCGGCATCGCCACAGACTCCGTGCTGCCGCTGATGCGCCCCGATGACATCATCGACATGGTCGATACCAACCTGACCGCGGCGCTGCTGCTGGCGCAGTCCTGCTCGCGGGTAATGCTACGCCAAGCGTCGGGATGCATCGTCAATATATCGTCGGTGAATGCCATTCGCGGCCATGAGGGCGTCGCGGTGTACAGCGCGACCAAGGCGGCGCTGGATGGTTTCACCCGCTCCCTGGCGCGCGAGCTCGGCCCGCGCAACATCCGGGTGAACTCGGTGGCGCCCGGATATTTCGAGACGGATATGGTCAAGGGCATGGAGCCGGCGCAGATGGACCGCATCGCGCGGCGCACGCCGCTGCGCCGGCTGGCGCGGATCGAGGAGATCGCGGCGGCCGTGCATTTCCTGGCCTCGGAACAGGCATCGTTCATCACCGGACAGACGCTGGTCGTCGATGGAGGCATCACATGCTGAACCCGTGCAGCGCAGCGGATATCCAAACGATCGTGCATGCCCGCATCCGGGCCATCCTGGAGGACAGGGGGGACGAGAACATTGTGATCGCCGGCGACGACAAGCTGAACGCCACGCTGGGCCTGACCTCGATGGACCTGGCTTTGCTGGTCTCGGAGTTGGAAGCGGAATTGGGGGTCGATCCCTTCGCGAAGCTGGTTTCCGTGACCGCGGTACGCAGCGTGGACGATCTGGTGGCGGCGTATCGCCTGGCCTTTGCGCCGGCCGCGGCCACACCGGATGACGGCTTGGCCGAAGCGGCGCGGCGTGCCGCTTCCCGCCGGGCACGAATGACGGGTGGATGATGTCCGGCTCGCGCGGCATAGCGATTATCGGGATTGCGTGCCGGTTTCCCGGTGCGGCGAACCCGCGCCAATTCTGGCGTAATCTGTGCGACGGCGTGGAGTCGATCCGGTTCTTCAGCGATGCCGAACTGGCCGAGGCGGGAGTGCCCGCGGCAAAGCTGCAAGACCCAGCCTATGTGAAGGCCAGCCCGACCATCGCGGATATCGAACAGTTCGATGCGTCGTTCTTCGAATACTCGCCGCGCGAGGCCACGCTGATGGACCCGCAGCATCGGTTGTTGCTGGAAGTGGCGTGGGAGGCGTTCGAGGATGCCGGGCAGGTGCCCGGCGCAGCGAAGGACCCGGTTGCCGTGTTCGCCGGCACCGGCGGGATCGTCAGCACGTATCTGATCGGTCGGATGCCCTTCACCAGCGAATTGCCGGACTATACCGGCACACTGGCGCATATCGGCAACGACAAGGATTTCCCGAGCACGCGGATCTCCTACAAGCTGAACCTGACCGGGCCGAGCATCAATGTGCAGACGGCGTGCTCCACCTCGCTGGTGGCGATGCATCTGGCCTGCCAGTCGATCCTTTCGGGTGAAAGCGGGATGGCGCTGGTCGGGGCCGCGTCCGTTCGGGTGCCGCATGTCGCCGGGCATATGGGCGTGAAGGGCGGCATCTGGTCGCTCGACGGGCATTGCCGGGCGTTCGACGCGGAGGCCACCGGCACGGTGTTCGGCAGCGGCATCGGTGCCGTGCTGCTGAAGGAGGTGTCGCAGGCGATCGCCGATGGCGACAACATCTATGCGGTGATCCGAGGCTCGGCGGTGAACAACGACGGTGCGGAGAAGGTCAGCTACACCGCGCCCAGCGCCGCCGCGCAGGCGCGCGCGATGGTGGAGGCGCTGACCATCGCGGATGTCTCACCCGAGCAGATCGGCTATGTCGAGTGCCACGGAACCGGCACGATCGTCGGCGACCCGCTGGAGATTGACGCGCTGACCCGCGCATTCCGCACCCGAACGGATCGGCGTGGCTTCTGCGCGGTAGGATCGGTGAAGGCCAATATCGGCCATCTGGAACAGACCGCCGGACTGGCGGCGATCATCAAGACGGCGCTGGCGCTGAAATTCCGGCAGATACCGCCGCAGATCCATTTCCGCACCGCAAACCCGAAGATCGATTTTGCCGCCAGCCCGTTCGTGGTGAGTACGGAATTGCGGGAATGGCCGTCTTCCGGCACGCCGCGTTTTGCCGCCGTGAACTCTCTGGGGGTCGGCGGCACCAATGCGTTCCTGGTGCTGGAGGAAGCGCCCGCTAGGCCGGCGATCGCGGCAGACGAAGGCCGGCAGCATCTGTTCACCCTGTCGGCGCGCAGCGATTCCGCCTTGGCCGTGGCGATCGCACGGCAGCGGGATTGGCTGGTGGACAACCCGGCAGCGGAGATCGCCGATATATGCGCGACGCTGAGTGCCGGGCGGACGCATTTCCCTCGGCGTTTCTCCGCGGTGGTTGCCTCTGTGCCGGAATTACGGACGGCATTGGCCGAGGATGCGGCGCCGCTGGCGTTCGATGCGGCGAAGCCGGGGAAGCGGCGCATCGCCTTCCTGTTCTCCGGCCAGGGATCGCAATATCCGGGCATGGCAGTGGAGCTGTACCAACACGAACCGGTGTTCCGTGCGGTGATCGATCGTTGCGCGGCGGAACTGCAGGGCCGGATCGATCCGCAGCTGCTTGATGTGCTGTTCGACCGGAACGGCCAGGGATCGCTGATCCACGAAACCGCCTATACCCAGCCGGCGTTATTCGC